>DOTD01000042.1 GCA_003513005.1 Desulfotomaculum sp. | reverse complement strand
GATGCCCCTGATCTGTTCAACCTTATCTTCTGTTATTTCAGGCCTTGTCCGATATTCCATACGAATTTCCTTCCACCGCGATTTTCATAATGCAATATTCGACATCGGATGGTTGGAGTTCTGTTTTTTTAAAAATTTTAATCAAAAAAAGCGCGGCATTTATTTCTTTTGATGTTGCGTTTGCCGCGCTTTTATCCTTTTCTCTATTGAATAGGTGATGTTATTTATTTGATAAAGAACATTCTATTTCATGAATGGAAATTAAATAGGACTGTGAATAGTAACGGGAAGCATAAAATGTCCCATAATTTTACACAAACTTTAACTTGGCTTAATCCTGGGTTAACATTTACTGATCTATAATAAGGCTGAAATTGCAATTTCAATGTTTCAAAAATAATGAAAAGGAACTTTCAACCTGATGAAAACTATTCAAAATGCCATCCGCTTAAATTACCTTAATTTAAGCAAAACACAAAAAGCCATTGCGGAAACAGTTCTGCCACAGCCGCAGCAGTATTTCATGCTGCGCATTACTGAATGCGCCAGCCGCCTTTATGTCTCCGAAGCGTCCTTGATCCGTTTTGCCCGGGCCATCGGCTTCAACGGCTATAACGAAATGAAAAGTTTTTGCCAGACCGAAATTATGAAATCTTATGAAATCAAGGAAAGAATCATTCACACGCTGCAGGAACCGATAAAAGATAATGAGCTGATGAAGGTTCTGCTTCAAAAGGAAATGGACAATTTTTCAGTCCAGATGGAAGAGCTCGATTATGGCGCTTTGGAGAAGCTAGCTCACCTTATATCTTCAGCTAGAACCATTTATATTGCCGGCATGGGAGTTGCTACTACCTTGGTAGGATTTCTGAAATTCAGATTACGCAGGTTGGGAGTTCGTGTCCAAGCCCTGGACGAAGGAGGTTATGAATGCGCTGAGAACTTAACATCGCTGCAACGGGAAGATGCTCTGGTAGTCATAGGCTTTCGCCGTATTTATGAGGAACTTCTGACAGCCATAGATTACGCCAAGCGAGTCGGCTGTCCGGTATTTGCCATCACTGAAAACTCTTTATCCCGGCTGGCTGTAAGGGCTGACGATCATATCGTTATCAGACGGGGTCCCGACAAATCTCTAAATTCCGTAGCCTTTCCTATCGCTGTGTGCAATGCGGTTGCAATTATGGTAGCCCGTTTAAAAGAACCAAAAGTAACCGGCGCCATCAACAATTTGGAATGGCTGAATATGCAAATGAAAAAAAATTATAAAGGAGAGAAAATAGATGAAAAGAAATAATTTCCTTGGGTTGTTTATCGGCCTGCTTCTGCCAAAGACAAAGACGGCTACTATTACGGATCGCGGGTTATCAATATGGTTTTGGCCTATAACACGGCAAACACCAAGCCGCCCAAAAGCTGGAATGACCTCCTTGATCCCCAATATAAAGGCAAAATTGGGATGCCCAGCGTATCAAGCGGAACTTCTTACACTTTTGTGGGCGATCTGGCTTCAAACCAGAACTTCGGCTGGACTTTCTTTGAAAAAATGAAGGCCAATGGCGGGGTCCAGGTAAAAGCCAATAATGACGCCGTTCAAAAACTGGCCTCGGGCGAATTTACCCTGACAGTCGTCCTGGACTACATGATCAAAGCCATGAAAGACCAGGGTTCTCCGGTGGATTATGTCATTCCCCAAGAAGGGGCAGTCATGGTTGTATCACCGATCGCCCTTGTGGAGGGGGGCAAAAATGCGGACGGCGGCAAAAAATTTCTGGACTACGTTCTTTCTAAGGAAGGCCAGGAACTGCTAACCAAGCAAAATGTCGTTTCCGTGAGATCGGATATAACACCGCCGAGTGGCGTTCCTTCCATTAAAGATAGATATAAAAGCTTTTCCATCCAACGATGCTTATTTGAATGAAGCCAGGGAAGAAATCAATACGAAATTCGGCAATATATTCGGCAAATAATCCTGTTTTCATGAAATCCCTTATATGCAGTAAACTTATCGTGGGGTAAGGAGTGAACGCTGGATGAAAATTCGTTTCACCAGCAAATCCGTCCTGTTTTTATTGGTAATCTTCCTGGTCTTGGCGATCGATGTCTATCCGATGCTGATCATGCTGCTGAAGAGCATCCAGGGTCCAAGCGGATTGACTTTGCAGAATTTCATCGACGTTTTTGGCGGCGAACGCAATATTGAAGCCATCCTGCACACTTTTGCCGTTGCTTCGGCAGCGACTTGCCTGGCGCTGATCCTGGGAACAGGACTGGCTTATGTGACCAACCGCACCGATTTGCCGGGACGCGGCTTCCTCAGAGTGCTTGCCGTCATTCCTTTTTTCACTCCTCCCTTTATTTATGCCATGGCCTGGCAGCAGTTATTCAATCCGGCCGGTTATTTCAATAAATTATACATGGCGATAGCAGGCACAGGCGAACCGTTGTTTACTATTTATGGTCCGCTCGGCATTATTCTGGTCATGACCGCCGCCAGCAGCGCTACCGTGTTTCTGCTGACCGAGGACGCTTTCCGGCAGACGGACCGGGCTCTGGAAGAAGCCGCCCAGGTCTGCGGAGCCAAACCGGTTCGGATTTTGAAAGATATCACGATTCCGATTATGCTGCCGAAAATTTTAGCGGCGGCCGTCGTCGTTTTTATTACGGAGATCTCCAATTTTGGGATACCGGCGATTCTCGGGTTTCAAGTTTCTTACTATGTGCTGACAACCAGGATCTATCAGGTTCTTCAAGAATTTTACCGGGGAAACAGTTTTGAAGCAGCCTCAGCGATGTCCGTAATCCTGCTTGTCGTGGCAATCCTCAGCTTGTGGCTGAAAGACCGGACCGTCAAACAGGGACGGCATATAGTCCAGGCCGGAAACGGGGAACAGACCCTGCTGAAACTGGGCGGGCTTAAAATTCCCCTCTTTCTATTTGCTGCCCTGTTTTTGCTTATCTCTTCAGTACCTTATGGATTATTCTGATTGCTTACGTTGCCCGCTATATGTTTTTTGTTGTCCGGACTGTGTCAGCGGCTATGATCCAAGTCACTTCTTCCTTTGAGGAGGCAGCCAGAATCTCCGGCGCCAATTGGTTAAGGAGTGTCACGGATGTGTTGTTGCCCCAGATCAAAAGAAGCATCCTGTCTTCCTGGATTCTTGTTTTTGCTCATACGATCAGTGAACTGCTATCAGGATAATAACGTGGTCCGCAATGTCAGTTTAGAGCTCGAAAAGGGAGAGTTTGTCTCGCTTCTTGGCCCTTCGGGCTGTGGTAAGACAACGATTCTGCGCATGCTGGCCGGTTTTGTGGAACCGACCGATGGTGAAATTTATCTCCAAGGCAAACCGGTATTTTCTAGAAAGCAGGGAATTAATACTCCTCCGGAGAAGCGTCACCTCGGCATGGTCTTTCAATCCTATGCAGTTTGGCCGCATATGACTGTTTTTGAAAATATCGCCTACCCCTTAAAATTGCACAAAATGAATAAGCAGCACATTGCCGGCAAAGTTGGCGAAGCAATTAATCTGGTCAATATGTCCAGTCTGGAAAAAAGATATCCCCATGAATTGTCCGGAGGACAGCAGCAGCGGGTGGCTATTGCCAGGGCAATCGTCGTGGAACCAGCTATACTGTTGCTGGATGAACCTTTATCCAGCCTGGATGCCAAATTGCGGGAAAAAATGTACCGGGAAATAGATGCTATCTGGCGCCGCACCGGCATAACCGTGATCTATGTAACCCATGACCAGAAAGAAGCTATGGCCTTGTCAGATACCATCGTCCTGATGGAACAGGGGGAAATTATGCAAAAGGGCAGTCCGAGCGATATCTATGAAAAACCGGCCAATTACTTTTCTGCCGATTTTGTAGGCAAGGCTAATATACTTCAGGGAATCGCTTCTTTTGAGGATACCCCTGTGATCATGATTACGGGGGAACAATTTCTTCCGGTAGATACGCTCGAAGGCGTGCAAGAAGGGATAAAGGTAAAGGGAACTTTTCTTTTTCGTCCGGAACAGGTAAAAATTTCCCCGGCCCATCTTAAGCGCAGCAACACTTCCGCCCGCTTTGCCGGATTGCCGGGTACGATTACTTACTGCAGTTACTACGGCTCTTATTTCGAATACGGAATTGATATCGGAAGCGGATCTGAGATCAGAGCCGAAGCAGACACCCGGAATATGTTAAAACCCGGCGATCAGGTGTTCATAACCATTCAAAAAGCCATTACACTACAAGAAGGAAATAACGAAATTGCTTAAGCTCGCTATATCATCTAAAATAATGCAAAGTTTTAATCTGGAAGAAATTATTCACTACACCGCCAAGACCGGTTTTGAAGGTCTTGAACTCTGGATGAATCAAGTGCAAGAAAGCGGAATCACTGTCAGAAAACTAAAAAAAATGGCGGCTGGGGCTAGTCTGATTTGCCAAATACATATGGATACGCGCGATGTCAATCTTGCTTCTACCAACCGGGTTATCCGGGAGGCGTCTTTAAGACAAGTACTTTCTGCTATTGAATATGCAGGCAATTTGGAGGCCGGGATTATTACCGTGCATCCCGGAAGGCTTTCCGAAGAAAAAGAAGTAGTGTCAAACCAAGAGGTATGGAATTACCAGATCGCTGCCTTTGCTGCGCTGGCCCATAAGGCGGAAAGCAAAAACCTTGTGATAGGCATTGAGAATATGGAAAAACGGCCCAAGGAGTTTGTGTTGACGGAAACCGATATCAGGAAAATCATTCAGGCCGTGGGCAGCAATAGCTTGCAGACTACCCTTGATGTGGCCCACCTCCACAGTACCGGTGATGTCACTCCGGCCATTGAAGCCTGGCAGCTTCCAATTGCCAATGTGCACATCAGCCAGTCCAATGCGCAAATGCATTTGCCCATATTTCTCAAGGAAGCGGGCGGAATCGACTATGCCCATATATTCCCTCCGTTAAACGCAAAATATCAAGGCGATGGTAGACGGGACGCACCCGTCGCCTGCGAAGCGGAAAGGTAAAAAGGGCAATTTGGCTTTATCAAGAAAACGGCCTGCAGAGCCGTTTTCTTTGTTGTACGCCCAGCAGTGTGTCCTGAAGTTAGTAGGACAAAAAGGGAAAGGAGGAAGAGAAAAGGTCCGAAAGCATGCTCTATAGGAGATGGAGGCAGGCCCTTCGCAATCGGTAATCAGGTGCAGGTTGCAAACCGCCACTGGGTGCTATGGTCAAAAGTCATGGTGCTGAGCGCAGTGGGAAAGGTGGGAAGTGCCCATCAGGTAGATGCCATGAAGCTGAATGAAAATGAATCGCTGATTAAGCGTCGAAAGCACATAGATGCAGTCGAAACCAAAGGTTTGCTGGCCTGAGGGATAGGAATCCGAAAGCGACCTGGTGTGCTGATCGGATGGCTGCCGGCGTAAAGGCGGCAGGAGCATGGCATAGGCTCTTGTAGGGAACAGGAGAAGTCCGAGTCAGAATGACAAACGAAAGCCACAAGCCATAAAAAGCGAGGGTGATAGTAGTGATGTCTAGGCTTGAACGCGGAGGAGTTCGTAGTAGTGATGAAGCCACTGTAATGGTGGTGGAGCGAAGGGACTCCGCCATCTCAACTTTCGAAGTACAAACAACCAGGTAATGGGAGGATTGAATGGAGAAAGGGAAGTCGTTTGCAATCTCGAAGAATGAAGTAATGGAGTCCTTCAAACTGGTCAAGGCGAGCCATGGAGCCGGAGGCGTAGATGGTATTAACATTGAGCAGTATGAAGAAAGACTCAAGGACAACCTTTACAAACTGTGGAACCGGATGTCATCAGGAAGTTATTTTCCAAAATCGGTGAGGGGGTGTGGAAATACCGAAGAAAGATGGTGGGATGCGACTGCTCGGCATACCCACGATCTATTCATACTGCACCCTCCTCAAACATGTTTTGGGATATAGTTATAGAATTAATTTCCATTATTAATAATTGATCGTTTTAAAGATATTTTGGCATTCAAATAGGTGTGAAGGACAATCTCTTTCCAGTTTTATTTCTATAATCCTTGATAAGTCTTCTCGCTTTTGTAACATCCACTTCTATTAAGGCTGCCACATTGTGTTTTTTTATCCCCATTTCACAAACATCAATGGTTGATATGCGGCTTAAGGGGATATCCGATTCAACATAATTTCCTGTGATATCCATGCTTCCTCCAATCCCTACCCCGGCACGGCTTTTCCTTCGTGTGACTGGTTTTCCCTGATAATACTCCATTATCTGTAAAACAAAAAGAGCCTTACGGCTCCTTCTTAAGATTTTCTGCCACGTTCTTGAGGGATTCCGCAATTGATTCATGAGCTCTCATAAATCTCCACACTACTACCCCAAAGAAAACATAAACTCCTATTAAAGGTATAATCATTGTAGCTCCAAAAAAACCATCCAAAAAACCACCTCTTTCTCTTATTCTTTCTCTTATCATTCATTCGACAAACAAAAAGTTTTTCCTTGACAAATATTCCGTCAAATATCGACAATGATGCCTTATAAATAGAGGCGCTTTAATAAGAAAAAAAAATATCTTTTATAACAAGATCCGACAATTATCTTAAAAATAATATGTTATTATTTATTTAATAACAAAGAACATTTATCAGCTTGATAATTTCAAAAATAAACCAATTGACTTTAATAATTAATATTGAAGGAGAAGTGATCTATGGAAACAAATATAACCCCTGAGACCGATTTAACGAATGAGATAATCACCAAACCGTTGAACCTGTGGCAAAGAATTGCCGGAATACTCTGGGGGGGACCCAGGAAAACTTTTGAGGACATTATCGCGGCACCAAAACTAACGGGAATTATTATTCTCCTCCTGGGTATAAGTCTGCTCCTTGCCATACTGGTTCTTCCTAAAATAAAGGAGTTCACGCTCTTGACTTTGCAGAATCTGCCGAATGCCGCCAGCATGCCTGCGTCGGCTGCAAGCACGGCTGTTACTGCTGCAACGGTGGCGGTACTGGCGGGTTCAATAGCCGCTCCGCTAATCACGTGGCTGATCTTGGCGGCGCTGTTAAGTCTGTTTAATTCCTCCATTGGGGGAAAATCATCCTTTAAAATGTTGTTCGGCGTAAGTGTTTATGCATATTTGCCTGTTATGATTGCTTCTATTGTAAAAACCGGCTTGATAATGTCTTCCCCGGCCCGGAATATGCGTGATATCAGCACAAGTCTGGCGCTGTTCCTGCCGGTAGATAAGATAAACGACAGGTTGTACATGTTCCTTTCACAGATAGATCCATTTTTTATTTGGAGCTTGGTCTTGCTGGTGCTGGGCAGTTCCTTGGCCATGAAAGTCGCCTTCAAAAAAACAGCTGTGTATATTGGAGCGCTGTGGGTTCTGTATATAATTGCCGTGGTTTTTCTTTCAGGTAAGGCATTTACCGCTTCCGTAGGGATGTAGGCAGGTGCTATGTATATGCACTCGCCGCGGCTTTTCTTACTCCTTTAAATAAAGCTGCATTTTAATAATTAAGATAAAAACTAAAACAGGATTAACAAACCGGTTGGTTTGCTTTTCAACGGGGTAGGTGTAAAAGGAAGGGGAGTCAGTTGCATTGAAGTTAAACGCAGATTTGTTTCGCAGCATTTTCGGAAAAAAGCTGTTGGCCGGGGCGCTGATCCTCGGCCTTATTGTGTCAGTGGTGGCCATCAACCTGGTCAGAAATAAAAAAACGGCTAGTATACCGGTAAAAACAGCCAAAGCGGAGATAAGACACCTGCAGGATAATGTATTTGCTACAGGCAGAGTGAGATTGGTGGAAAAGCAGGAATTCTACAGCTATGAGGAAACAACGGTAAAAGAAATAATGGTCAATCCGGGAGATCCTGTGCGCGAGGGGCAGGTGCTGGGACTTTTGGACGCCGGTGATTCCGGGGACAAGCTTAGTGAGGCCGAGGCCAACTATGCGGTACAGCAGTCAAACCTGGAAGACGCGCTGCATCCCAGGCCGGAGGAAATAGCCCAGAGCAGGGCAAACCTTAAAAAGGCTGAGGCTGATTACAAAAACGCCCAGAAAGAAGTAGAGAGAAATAAACAGCTTTATGACCAGGGGATTATCAGTTCTCAGGAATTGGAAGAAGCAGAGCTTGGACTGATAACAATGGAAACGGCATACAAAAATGCAGAGGCTGCGTTGAAAATAAAAGAATCAGGTCCCACCGGACCCGAACTGGCCGCCCTCAAAGCACAGGTGGAGCAGGCCCGCATCCGGATGGAACTGGCCCAGCGGGAGTTTGAAAGAAACACTCTCACAGCGGAAATGGACGGTGTTGTAATAGCCGTGGAAGTTTCCGAGGGTGATCACATTAATCCCGGCACCAGGCTCATCACCATCGGCAATACGGCTAAAGTGGAAGTGACCGCCGGGGTGAGTGAGGCGGACAGCGGCAGGTTGAATGTCGGTCAAAAAGTCAAAGTAACCGCCGCGGCGCTGCCCGACCGTGAGTATACCGGTGTGCTGCGCAGTGTTTCACCCGGCGCCCTTGTTGAAACGGGAAACCAGGGCAGCCAAATTGAAGTGCCGGTGATTGTAAACATAACCGGTGACTCCAAAGGGCTTCGCACAGGCTACACCGTGGATTTGACCATCACCACCGCGGACATAAAGAAGGCGCTGGCGGCGCCCTACGAGGCCGTGGTTGAAAAAGACGGAAAGCATATCGTTTACGTTGTGGAAAACGGAACAGCCAGGGAAAGGAAAGTGGAAACCGGCCTGGATACCGATTTATATACGGAGATAAAAACCGGGCTTAAGGAAGGCGAGACGGTAATTGTGGAACCCGGTGAAAAGATCAAGGATGGCGTCAGGGTTTCGGCGCTGAATAATGTCCCTGCGGCCGGAGGGGATAAATAATGATTCAGGTATCCCAACTGGTTAAAATATATAGCGCCGGGGAGAGCCAGGTAGTGGCGCTGCAAGATGTGAGCCTGGAGATTGCAGCCGGTGAGTTTATATCCGTAATGGGACCGTCCGGCTCCGGGAAATCAACCCTGATGAACATCCTGGGCTGCCTGGACACACCTACCTCCGGTTCATACAAACTGGACGGAGTAGAAATAAGCAGCCTGGATGACACCGGCATGGCGAAGGCGCGCAACCTGAAGATAGGCTTTGTTTTTCAAAATTTTAACCTGCTGCCCCGGATGACCGCCCTTCGCAACGTGGAAATCCCCATGCTGTATGCCGGGATAGACGCGAGAGAAAGAGTAAAAAGAGCAACCGCGATGCTGGAGAGAGTGGGGCTGGCCGGGAGGATCAATCACCGTCCCAGTCAGCTGTCCGGCGGTCAGGTGCAAAGGGTGGCCATAGCCCGGGCGCTGGTTAATGAACCGGCGGTATTGCTTTCCGACGAGCCCACAGGCAACCTGGACACCACCTCCGGGGAGGAGATACTGGCTATATTTCAGGATCTAAACCGGAACGGGGCTACCATAGTGCTGGTAACCCACGAAAGGGATATTGCCCTGCACACTTCAAGAATTATTCACTTCCGGGACGGCAGGCTGGTGGACGATGAGAGAGTGGAAAACCCCCTGGATGCTGTGGAACAGTTGAAAAAGCTGCCTGTGAGGAACCAAAATAAAATTCAGGCCAGTGAAAGATCAGTTCCTGTCGCCCTTTCTGAAGAGGCACATTTTGCCCAAACGGGAGAATCTGATGCCTTAAGGGAGGATGCCAGGTGAATTTATTGGAGAGCATCCGTGTAGCTTTAGAGGGCATTCAGGCCAATAAATTACGCTCTTTTCTGACCACCCTGGGTATAGTCATCGGCATTGCGGCAGTAATCGCGGTGGTGGCCATCGGCCAGGGAGGCCAGGCTGTCTTGATGGCCGAAATGGAGAAGGTGGGCGCCAATATATTTTTCATCAGTGTTGATTGGCGCGGTGAATCCAACTTCAAGGGGTTCAGCGCCAGCGATGTGCAGGTATTAAAGGAAAGACTGCCCGGTATCACTCATCTTTCCGCCAACAGTTCTAATATGGATAATGTGCGGGGGCCGAAGAAAAAAAAGTATTGCACTGTGCAGGGAGTGTCCTCCGACTACTCCTTTATCAGTAAAATGACTATGAAAGAAGGGCGCTTTTTCAGCAGCGGGGACGACGGCTTGGGCCGGCGCGTGGCCGTACTTGACGAGGCGCTGGCGGACGAAATATTCGGACGCGCTGATCCGGTGGGGAATATGGTCAGTATCGGCAGCACCCCTTTTCTGGTTATAGGGCTGGTGGCCAAAGGCGAGTCTATCTTCGGCTTTAGTGAAAATGTCAATGCTTATATACCGGGCAAGACCTGGCGCAATATGTACGGATCCTATATCAGTAGCATTCAAGGAAGCGCAGTTTCCAAAGAAAAGGTTCAGGAAACCATGGAGCAGGCGGTAAAGGTGCTGGAGCGCCGCCACCCGGGTGTGCAGTATGCCAGCCAGAGCATGGAGCAGATAAAGCAGTCGGCCGGCAAAGTTACCAGCATAATGACTCTGATAATCAGCGCCATAGCCGGAATATCCCTTTTCGTAGGCGGCATTGGAGTAATGAATATAATGCTGGTGTCCGTTACAGAGCGGACCAGGGAAATAGGCATCCGCAAAGCCCTGGGGGCCAGGCGGAAGGATATCCTTGTCCAGTTCTTGATTGAATCCGTGGTTTTGAGCGTGCTGGGGGGCATTATCGGTATGGCGGTGGGAATAGGCGGAGCTTTTATCATTGCCAAAGTGGCCAAGTGGCCTCCTTTAGTCTCCTGGTGGACAGCGCTGCTGGCGTTTACCTTCTCTGCGTGCATCGGCGTCATCTTTGGCCTGCTGCCTGCCAACAAGGCCGCTAAAATGGACCCCATAGAGGCTCTGCGGAGGGATTAAGTATCAGGTCTCCGGCAAAGTCACGCTAAACGCCAATCAGTGACAGAGCAAGCTCGCGATTCCACCCAAATTTACGTATGGTGCTGACAATTTTCTTTAACCCTTGCAGATTCAAAAGACTGATTGCCAAATTACGAATAGAGGCAAATACACGAGGCTCCGAACCTATCCTGATCTGAGAACGGTCTTCGTCAAATGTTACATCCCGGACCCAATGCAGGGAATTCTCAATTGACCATTGACCACGAATTATTTCCAGCAACGCTTGTGAATCCGCTTCTTCAGCAGATAGGCTGGTAATGTAAAATTGGATATCTTTCTTCGGCTTTTCGCCGTGCAAATCCGTGAATAATCTTTCTGCCCTGGCAAACTGGGCGGCGTAAGGGAAATTTGTCTGTCCCTTTTTTACAGGAACAGTTTTAATAGTATGTTTTTCAATTCGTGTGTGCATAGCATCGGCGGCGACGACCCTGCCTTTCAGGTCTATCGGTTCCAAAAGGGGCTTGAATGCAGTAATTTCGTTGCTTTTTTTTATCCACCTGTCGCTGGCCGATGACTATTTTCTCACGCTGCAGGAAGGCCGATACCAGGTGAACCGGTTTACCATCCGCCACAGAGGAGCCACGCAACGTCTTGCCGTCAACAGCCGCCGCCCGGGCTTGTGATTGGGACAGCAGCCACTGGCCAAGGAGGTCATCAACTTCATCGCCATCCACTCTTTTCAGTGTCAGACGCAGGGTCTTTTCGCTTGGCGGGACGAATTTTTCAAGTCTTTCATTGTACCAGCACCCCTGCCTGCCGGACAGGCGGGCCAGGCGTTTGAGCATTTCCTGGTTCAGACAGGATGCCCATTCACCGATAGAGTTAAAGCATCTTGCTCCAGAAAGGAGGGCACAGATGGCCACCGCCATAATAAAGATCCGGGAGTGCCGGATACCACGCTTTTTCGGGAGTCTTTCAGCAATGCCAGGTAATCCAGCAATCCTCCCCTGCTTTCAATAGAAACCGTGTTTAAATCGACCATCGCTCGTTTTCCTCCCGTCAGTTCTGAAGGAAGAAACAGGGCGGAGAGAATTGTGGCAGCATTTTTGAGCGGCGGTTTTACAAGGACGGTTTTTGACTGTCCGTGATAGTAATAGATGCCGCCTGTACGGCCATAACCCGTTGTCGTGCCTAAGGGAACCCAGCCGGCAGCCCGATAACAGATGGCTTTAAAGCGGCTGTGATCCACGAATGTTTCTACCATGACGATCGGGTGTCCATAGACGGTTTCCCAGTCGGCGGACAGTCTCTTGATATTCATCGCCAGCGCCCTGGATGCCAGGTTCTTAACCCAACTTTCCCCTCCCCAAGATCATAATTAGCCCAAAACACCCCTCTGGATAAATATGGGTTGGATATAAGCCGCACCATTACTGCATTCATGTATTCATAAACAGTCCAAAAACATCAAAATTACCAATGTAGTACCCTATTTTATTATGCCATTGACACAACAGTGTCTCTGGATTATAATAACAATATGCATATAGCCACTATTACTACAAAAAACAAAAAGACAGGAAAAGTCTATATCAACCATAAACTT
>DOTD01000041.1 GCA_003513005.1 Desulfotomaculum sp. | reverse complement strand
CTCAGGAGCACCTGGCAACGCGAAAGATTGGATTGGTATTTACAAAGTTGGCGCCGCAGACGGATCATATATCAGTTATCAGTATTTAAAAGGCAACAAGAACGGTTCACTTACTTTCAAGGCGCCAAATGTTTACAATGGGCCACAAGCCGGCAGTTATAATTTCCGTATGTTTGTAAGTGATGGCTATACAAAGATTGCCACCAGCAACGACGTGGTAATTGGCAAGCAGATATGCAACGTGACGGCAGCCCTTGATACTTCCGGAGAAAATATAACAGTTACATACTCAGGAGCACCTGGCAACGCGAAAGATTGGATTGGTATTTACAAAGTTGGCGCCGCAGACGGATCATATATCAGTTATCAGTATTTAAAAGGCAACAAGAACGGTTCACTTACTTTCAAGGCGCCAAATGTTTACAATGTGCCACAAGCCGGCACTTATAATTTCCGTATGTTTGTAAATGATGGCTATACAAAGATTGCCACCAGCAACGACGTGGTAGTTGGCAAATCGACAACCCAAACCGACGACGCAAACCTGAAAGCAGCTCCAGGTGACGGCAAGGTTTATCTGAGCTGGAATAAAGACACAAATACCAGCGTGATAGGTTATCATCTTTTCAGGGGCACATCCAGCGGCGGGGAAACCTCAACCCCGATAACGGACTTTGCAATAAAAGAAACCTCCTACGCCGACCCCAATGTCAGCAACGGGATTAAGTATTGCTATATTATGAAGCCGGTTTATAGTGGCGAATCGTTGGGCAAAGCTTCCAACGAAGCGTGCGCAACACCGACGCCAAATAGCGGAGGTTCTTCTGGAGGATCCGGAAGCGGAAGCGGAACAGGATCCGGGACCGGGACCGATAATCCCGTAGTAAAGGGAACAAAGATAGTTCTCCTGATCAACAACCCTTACATGACGGTAAACGACGTCAGTAAAGAAATAGACCCCGGCCGGGGAACCGTACCCCTTATTTTAAAGGGTAGGACCCTTTTGCCAATCCGGTCTATTGTCGAAGCCATAGGCGGAGTGATTAAATGGAACGAATCTGAACGTAAAGTAACCATCCTGGTAGGAGACACTAAGATAGAAATGTGGATAGACAGTAATAACACGCGTGTTAACGGTTCTAACAGTACAACGGATGTTCCTCCAGCGATAATCAACGGAAGAACAATGCTTCCCCTGAGGTTTGTCGCAGAAAACTTGGGCGCGAAAGTAGATTGGGACTCCGTAAATTACAAAATAACGCTTCTTTTCTAAAGATAGCAGAGTACTACGGAAGTAAATAAACATATAAAAAAATAGGGGTATTTTAAATAGATAAAGAAGCAGGGTCTCTGCTTCTTTATCTATAATCAAGGATATTTAAAACCTTATTTTCATAAGTTCTTCCCGGAAGGCGGGTTTTTTGGGTTAACTGCCAGAAGTTCAACTGGCAACCGGCGGGCGTGTTTATAAGCATTATGCCTAAAAAAATGTGGTTTTTTCAATGGATGATGATAACTGACATTGTTGTAATCAAAGAAGTCTTGGATGAATCATTACTTGGGGGTGAAACATTATTGAAAGTGGATAATTTTCCTGTTATAATTAGTCGTTGGTTCCGTAGAGAAGAGCGGGTTTTGGCTGCTCTATCTGGAGTGAAAAAGATTGTCTTTAGGCCGGGTTTTGCTTGGCGAACGGGAAATACAGGATCGGGTACGCAAACTCGGGGAAGAAATCTCCAGGGATTATACCGGTAACGAGTTGTTGCTGGTAGGAGTCCTCAAAGGAGCTTTTATTTTTTTGGCCGATCTTGCCCGCTGCCTGACAATTCCGGTCCGTCTGGATTTTATCACAGTATCCAGTTACGGAGAATCGCTAAAGTCTTCTGAAGAAGTAGTCATCTTGAAAGATCTGGGAATGGACCTGAAAGACAGGCATGTTTTACTCGTCGAGGATATTATCGATACAGGCCTGACAATTGATTTGCTGATGGACAACTTGGCCGGGCGAAATCCGGCAAGTCTGAAAACCTGCGCCCTGTTGGACAAGCCGGACAGGCGCAAGGTGTCCGTAAAAGTAGATTACGTCGGATTTGATATACCTGATGAATATATTGTTGGGTATGGTCTCGACTATCAGGATAAATACCGATGCTTAAAAGATATTTACGTGCTGGAACGCTGCTGACCCGGCGTTTTATTTTGCAGCCGGTTATTTAACGGGAGGAAATATGCGGACCTTAGAAGAAGAAATGATCATTGTTTTAGATTTCGGCGGGCAATACAGCCACCTGATTGCCCGGCGGATCAGGGAGTGCAGCGTCTTCTGCGAAATGCTTCCCTATAATACTTCAATAGAAATAATCAAGGAAAAAAAGCCGCGGGGAATAGTCTTTTCAGGGGGGCCGGCAAGCGTTTATCAGCCTGACGCCCCTGCTTGTGATCCGGCCATTTACAGCCTGGGCATACCAATTTTGGGTATTTGCTACGGTCTGCAGTTGATGGTCTTGCAGTTGGGGGGAACAGTCTCCCCCGCTAAACAAAAGGAGTTTGGCAAGGCTATTCTGGAAATATCGGTTAAAGATAAGCTTTTTAACGGCCTTGAAGCGCAGGAACAGTGCTGGATGAGCCACGGTGACATGGTGGAAACGCCGCCGCCCGGTTTCGTAATTACAGGCAGGACATCCCAGGCGCCGGTGGCGGCAGCCAGTGACTTCGAAAGAGAAATTTACGGGGTGCAGTTTCATCCCGAAGTAATCCATACGCCAAAAGGCCAGGACATTCTGCGCAATTTTCTTTTTCAAATCTGCGGGTGCAAGGGGCTATGGACAACGGGTTCGTTTCTGCGTCTTTCTGCGGAAGAAATCAGCAGCCGGGCCGGAGAAGGCCGGGTTATATGCGCTTTAAGCGGAGGAGTCGATTCTTCCGTGGCGGCTGTGCTTGTCAATCGCGTGATTGGCGAAAGGTTGACCTGCGTGTTTGTCGATCACGGCCTGTTGAGAAAAAATGAAGCCGTACAAGTTTTGAGCACCTTCAAGGAAAAATTTAAGCTGAATGTGATTCATGTTGACGCTTCGGAACGTTTTCTTAACCTTTTAAAGGGAGTTTCCGATCCCGAGAGAAAGCGGAAAATTATCGGGGAAGAGTTCATCAGGGTGTTTGAAGAAGAAGCAGCCAAACTGGGTAAGGTCGATTTCCTTGTTCAGGGTACCTTATATCCTGACGTTGTTGAAAGCGGTACTGCCACAGCCGCTGTTATTAAAAGCCACCATAATGTCGGCGGTCTTCCGTCAGACATGCGTCTTAAAATTATTGAACCGCTGCGCTGGCTGTTTAAGGACGAGGTGAGAGTTGTCGGAGAAGAACTTGGCCTGCCGCAGGAGGTTGTCTGGCGCCAGCCTTTCCCCGGGCCCGGCCTGGCGATACGCATTATCGGGGAAGTTACTCCGGACAAACTGGAACTGCTGCGCGAAGCGGATGCAATAGTTACCTCCGAAATTCAGCAGGCGGGCTTAGACCGTGAAATCTGGCAGTATTTCGCAGTGCTCACGGATATGCGCAGCGTCGGTGTAATGGGTGACGAGCGGACCTATGCCAATACTGCCGTGGTCAGGGCTGTGACCAGCCATGACGCAATGACTGCGGACTGGGCAAGAATTCCCAATCACGTACTGGAAAGAATTTCTTCCCGCATGGTTAACGAAATTGCCGGCATTAACAGGGTGGTCTATGATATTACCTCCAAGCCGCCGGCTACTATTGAATGGGAATAAAGAAAATAACTGATTAAGAAAAAGGTGAATAAAGATGCCTGAACCGCTTGTTGGAATTGTCGCCGGCAGCGAATCTGATCTTCCGGTAGTCAAGGAAGGCTGCGAAATTCTTGATTATTTGGGTATTACTTATGAACTCGTGATATCTTCGGCGCACCGCGCCCCGCGTAAAACCGTCAAATATGCAAGTTCGGCTGCGGAACGCGGTTTGTTGGTGATTATTGCCGCCGCCGGGGGAGCGGCTCATTTACCGGGTGTAATCGCCGCCTATACCCCATTGCCGGTAATCGGCCTCCCAATCAGTTCCGGGGCCTTAAACGGACTGGACGCTCTTTTTTCAATAGTGCAGATGCCGTCAGGTGTACCTGTAGCTACTGTCGCTATTAATGGCGCAAAAAACGCAGCCCTGCTGGCCGGTCAGATTATCGGTGTTTCTGACCTTCCGATGAGGGAAAAGATTAAGCAATACAAAGAAGCTCTGGCTGCGCGCCTGGAAGAAAAGCCCACCCATTAAAATGATCTTTTATGAAGGGATTGAAGGAGAAAGTGATCGAACGCTATACCCTGCCTGAGATGAAAGCTATCTGGTCGCCTGAAAATAAATTTAAAGTTTGGCTGGACGTAGAGATTACCGCCTGTGAAGCAATGGTCCAATTGGGGCTGGTCCCGCCGGAAGCGCTGCTTGAAATAAAGGAAAAAGCCAACTTCGACATTAAAAGAATTGATGAAATAGAAGCGGTGGTCAACCATGACGTAATCGCTTTTCTTACCTGTGTCGGAGAATATGTAGGCGAGGCGTCAAAGTACATCCACCTGGGGCTGACCTCATATGATGTTGTTGATACCGCCCTGTCAGTGTTGATGAAAAAAGCCGGTGAAAAAATTCTTACCCGTTTAATAGAATTGCAGGAAGCCATAAAAGAACAGGCCGTGAAACACAGGTATACGCTGATGATGGGCCGGACCCACGGCGTGCATGCCGAACCGATCACATTCGGCTTGAAGATGCTGCTCTGGCTGGCTGAAACTGAACGAAATACCGAGCGGGTGAAAAGAGCAATTGAGACAATCAGCGCCGGCAGGCTTGCCGGAGCGGTCGGCACATACGCAACGATAGATCCCTTTGTGGAATCTTACGTTTGCAGCCGTTTGGGGCTTGTGCCGGCGCGTGTTTCCACGCAGGTGCTGCAAAGGGACCGTCATGCTGAGTACTTGACCACACTTGCTATCGCCGGCGCCTCGTTGGACAAGTTTGCCATGGAAATAAGGCATTTGCAGCGTACAGAGGTCCGTGAGGCAGAGGAATTTTTCGCCGAAGGGCAAAAGGGCTCATCTGCCATGCCTCACAAGAGAAACCCGATTATAGCCGAGCGGATCAGCGGGCTTTCCCGCCTGCTGCGCGGAAACGCCGTTGCCGGCATGGAAAACGTGGCCCTGTGGCATGAACGGGACATTTCCCATTCATCAGTAGAGCGTGTTATTATTCCCGACAGCACTATTGCGCTCGACTATATGCTTTTCAAATGCACGGAGATGATTAAAAAACTGTTTGTTTACCCGGAAAAGATGTTTGCGAACATGCAGGTCAGCCACGGTCTTGTTTTTTCTCAAAGGGTTCTGATCGCGCTGGTCGAAAAGGGTATCAGCCGCGAACAGGCTTATTCTCTTGTTCAGCGCAACGCCATGGAATCATGGAGTAAAGGAAGAGATTTTAAAACCCTCCTGAAGGCTGACCCGGAGGTAACCAGCCTTCTAAATTCTGAGGAAATTGAAGCCATTTTTGATTACAGAATTTATCTCAAAAACATTGATCATATATACGGCAGATTCGGTTTGTAAGGGAGAGTAAAACAGCGTGAGACAGTTATTGATCCCGGATTCCGAAAAGCTTCATGAGGAGTGCGGCGTTATCGGCGTCTATGCTCCGGGACTTGATGTAAGCAGACTCGCTTTCTACGGACTGTACGCCTTGCAGCACAGAGGGCAGGAAAGCGCAGGCATTGCAGTGGCGAATGGAGAGGAGATAATCCTGCACAAGGGAATGGGACTTGTGCCTGATGTGCTTGGAGAAAGGGAACTGGAGAGTTTGCATGGCGATCTGGCCATCGGGCATGTCCGTTACTCTACAACAGGCGCAAGCCAGCCTATAAACGCCCAACCGCTTGTTTTTCGCTATGCGGGGGGGATGATCGGCCTGGGGCATAACGGGAACCTGACTAATGCAGCTGTCCTGCGCGACCGGCTTGCTTCTTCAGGAACTATTTTTCAGTCTACTACGGATACTGAAATTATTGTCAACATGATTGCCCGTTATTATCAGACCAGCCTTGTCAATGCTATTATCAAATGTATGGTGTCGCTGGAGGGCGCTTACTCACTGGTTATTATGACCGAGGATCAGCTTTTTGCTGTCCGCGATCCTTTCGGATTCCGGCCGCTCTGCCTGGGAGTACTTGATGATCATGGATTCGTTGTGGCATCGGAATCCTGTGCGTTGGATACCATAGGAGCAAAGCTGATCAGGGATGTTCTGCCCGGAGAGATTGTGACTATTGATCACAGGGGACTTACTTCCATCCGGGGGCAGAATCTTGGAAGATGCGCCCACTGCATTTTTGAGTATATATATTTTGCGCGTCCCGACAGCTGCATAGATGGTTTTCATGTTAATCAGGTCCGCCGTGAGATGGGACGGCAGCTTGCGCGTGAGTACCCGGTAAAAGCCGATCTGGTCATTCCAGTGCCGGATTCGGGAAACGCCGCAGCACGCGGCTATGCCGAAGGCCTTGATGTTCCATTTGAAGAAGGTTTGATGAAGAACCGTTATATCGGCAGGACTTTTATTCAGCCCACACAGGATGTCCGGGATTTAAGCGTGAGGCTGAAAATAAATCCCGTCAAAAGAATATTATCAGGAAAGAAAAGAGTTGTTATGGTCGACGACTCTTTAGTACGCGGGACTACAAGCGGCAGGATGGTCAAGCTTTTACGGGATTGCGGTGTTGAGGAAGTGCACTTGTGCTTGAGTTCACCGCCGGTAACTCATTCATGTTACTATGGCATCGATATATCTGATGATGCTGAGTTAGTTGCCGCACACAAACCGGTGGAAGAGATAAGGAAGATGATTGGCGCTGACGGGCTGCACTACCTCAGTATTGAAGGCCTTTTACAAATATTTGGAGAAAGCAGCAAAAACTTTTGTACAGCTTGTTATTCAGGTGATTACCCTGTCGGGGATTTTAATTCCGTGCGTCCCGGTAAAAACGACTTGGAAAAGAAGCATAAGAAAGGAAACATGGACCAATAGAGGTAAGCAAATGAAAGAAAAAGATGGTTTAACCTATTCAGACGCCGGTGTTGACATTGAATCAGGCAACAAAGCTGTTGAATTAATGCGGCAGGTTGTCCGGAGCACATGGAGACCGGAAGTGATTGGAGATTTGGGCGGTTTCAGCGGTCTTTTTTCAATTGATAAAGACAGATATAAACAACCTGTTCTTGTTTCCGGAACCGATGGCGTAGGTACGAAGTTAAAAGTAGCCATGCTGATGCAAAAGCATGATACTGTAGGCATCGATCTTGTAGCTATGTGCGTTAACGATATTGCCACATCCGGAGCAGAGCCACTTTTTTTCCTTGATTACCTGGCGGCGGGCAGGCTGGTACCGGAGAAAGCGGCTGCGATCGTTGCGGGAATAGCGGATGGCTGCCGGCAGGCGGGATGTGCCCTTATTGGCGGTGAAACAGCAGAAATGCCGGGTTTTTACGGTCAGGACGAATATGACCTGGCCGGTTTTGCAGTAGGAATTGTAGAAAAAGAACGGATTATTGACGGTTCCAGGATACAACCGGGTGATTGCCTAATCGGTCTTTCTTCTTCGGGATTGCACAGTAACGGCTATTCTCTCGCCCGGCGTGTCCTTCTTGAGGTGTCCGGTTTTGGGATTGCTGATTTTATCCCGGAACTTGGGCGATCCCTGGGCGAGGAAATGTTGGAGCCAACCCGGATCTATGTAAACATATTGAAAAAACTGAATAACAATTTTGATCTTCTTGGGATTGCCCATATTACAGGGGGCGGCCTGACGGAAAATATCCCGCGGCTGCTGCCTCCGGGAACTGCTGTTCTTATAGACCCAACATCGTGGCCTTTTGCTCCCGTTTTTTTATTGATTAGACAGATTGGGCGGATTGAAGGCAAAGAAATGTTCAGAACATTTAATATGGGCCTGGGTCTGGTTTTTTTCCTTCCCTCAAAACAAGCCGGGGCATGCCTGGATTTTCTGAAAGATACAGGTGAAAAAGCTTATTTGATTGGCCAGGCTGTTAAAGGGGAAAAAGGCATAGAATATTCACCAGGTTTGAACTTTTAATTGATCTATTACAGGAAGTGATTGAAAATGGTTTTAAAGATTGGTGTTTTGGTTTCGGGCCGGGGGTCTAACCTGCAGGCAATCATGGGTGCCTGCGATGAGGGAAAAATCCCGGCGCGGGTAGTTGTTGTGATTAGCGATGTTGGCGATGCGCTGGCTCTAGAACGGGCACGCTCAAAAGGGATAGACGCCGTACATGTAGATTATCAAGGTTTTAGCGGCAAAACGGAATACGAACAGGTTGTCGCAGGCGTCTTGAAAGACCACCATGTTGAACTTGTTTGCCTGGCCGGTTACATGCGTATTGTGGGCAGGGGTCTTTTAGACGCTTTTCCGAACAGGATAATAAACATTCACCCGGCGTTGCTGCCGTCGTTTCCCGGCCTGGATGCGCAAAGGCAGGCTTTTGAGTATGGAGTGCGTTTCAGCGGCTGCACAGTCCACTTTATAGATGAAAGGGTTGACAGCGGCCCGATAATTTTACAGGCGGTAGTGCCTGTTCAGCAGAGTGACACGCCGGAAATATTGGCCCAGCGCATACTGGCTGAAGAACACCGTATTTATCCTGAGGCGATCGGCCTTTTTGCCGGGGGAAAGCTTAAAATAGAAGGCAGAAAAGTTGTGCTTGGCTGATCTGAAAATAGCGGTTTAGTAAAGAGTATTATAAATGAAGGAGGGCAAAAATGATCAAGCGTGCTCTAATTAGTGTATCCAACAAAGCCGGGCTTAAAGAATTTGCAGGGTCTTTGACCGAGATGGAAGTTGAGATAATCTCAACCGGCGGTACCTGCAAATTTTTAAAAGAATCTGGCCTTCCGGTTACATACATTACTGATGTTACAGGTTTCCCGGAAATCCTTGACGGACGCGTTAAAACATTACACCCCAATATACATGCCGGGATACTGGCTTTAAGATCACCCGAACATATCAGCCAGTTAAACGAACTTAAGATAGGCACGATTGACCTGGTTGTGGTCAACTTGTATCCGTTCAGGGAAACCGTCGCCAAGCCGGGGGTTACCCTGGAAGAAGCTATTGAGAATATAGATATCGGCGGACCGACAATGATCAGGGCGGCGGCCAAGAATTATAACAACGTATTAGTGGTTGTGGATCCTGACCGGTATCCGGATCTGCTTGATGCTCTGCAGAAAGACAGGATAGATGATAAATTCAGGCTTCTTTTAGCGCTTGAAGCTTTCAGCCATGTGTCCGCCTATGACGCGGCAATAGCCGGTTACCTGCGTGAGATTGCCGGCAAAAGTTCTTTATTTCCTTCCACTCTTATTCTGTCGGCGGAACTGGCGCAGTCCCTGCGATACGGGGAAAACCCGCACCAGAAAGCTGCTTTTTACCGTCAGCCCGGCGCGAAGGACCCTTCGGTCGGGAATGCGCAGCAGCTTTCAGGCAAGGAACTGTCTTTTAACAATATACTTGACTTAAACTCCGCCCTGGGATTAGTCAGTGAATTCTCCAGCCCCTCGGCGATAATCGTCAAGCATAACAGCCCATGTGGGGCTGCAAACTCAGAAAAGCTGGTTGACGCCTACCTGAGGGCCTTTGAAGGAGATCCCACATCGGCTTTTGGCGGGATAGTGGCTTTCAACCGGGATGTTGACGCTGAAACCGCAAAAGAGATGGCCAAGATCTTTTTAGAGGCGATTATAGCGCCTGATTTTACTCCGGAAGCTCTTGAGATTCTTTCTGCGAAACAAAACCTGCGCTTGCTTAAAACAGGTCCTTTGTCAGGAAAACCAGCCGACAACCTGGATCTGCGCAAAGTAAAAGGCGGTTTTTTACTGCAGGAAATTGACCTGGAAACAGTAAAAACCGATCAGATAAAAGTAGTCACCAAAAAACAGCCGACCAGCGAGCAGATGGCGGAACTGCTTTTTGCCATGACAGTTGTTAAGCATGTCAAGTCGAACGCTATTGTTGTAACCAGGGACCGTCAGCTGATTGGCGTTGGAGCCGGTCAAATGAACCGTGTCGGTTCAGCACGGATTGCACTGGGTCAAGCCGGGGAGCGATCCCGCGGCGCTGTGATGGGTTCAGACGCCTTCTTCCCTTTCCGTGATACAGTGGATGAGGCTGCAAAAGCAGGAATAGTTGCCATTATTCAGCCAGGCGGATCCATGCGGGATGAAGAATCCATTACCGCCTGTGACGAGCACGGTATAGCCATGATTTTTACGGGATTGAGACACTTTAAGCACTAGACGTTTATCGGAGGGTGAGCAGGTGAAGGTTTTAGTTATCGGTTCCGGCGGGCGGGAACATGCGCTGGTCTGGAAAATACGGCAGAGTCCCCGGGTCAGCCAGGTCTTCTGCGCTCCTGGGAATGCCGGCATAGCCGGACAGGCTGAATGCGTTGATATCAGCGTTGATAATATACCCCGTCTTTTGGATTTTGCGCGCCGGGAAAAAATAGAGATGACCCTCGTGGGTCCGGAAGCTCCGTTGACTGACGGCATTGTAGATTCCTTTAAAGAGGCCGGTTTGAGTGTTTTCGGGCCGTCATCCCGGGCGGCTGCGATAGAAGGAAGCAAAGTATGGTCAAAAACTCTCATGGACAAATACAATATTCCTACGGCAAGCTTTGCTGTTTTCAGCGATCCCGGATTAGCCGCGGATTACATTAAAAAGAACGGCGCGCCCTGCGTCGTAAAGGCCGACGGTCTTGCTGCCGGCAAAGGTGTTATAGTATGCTCAACGGTTGAACAGGCACTGGCGGCAGTTGAAGACATAATGGTAAAAAGCGTTTTTGGCTCTGCGGGGAAAAGAGTAGTTATCGAAGAGTGTCTGGAAGGCGAGGAAGTAAGCGTAATGGCCTTCACGGACGGTGAAACTGTTATTCCTATGGTATCTGCCCAGGATCACAAGCAGGTTTATGACGCCGACTGCGGACCCAACACGGGGGGAATGGGCGCTTATGCTCCCGCGCCTGTTTGTACGCCCGAAATTTCGCAATTAGCCCTGGAAGGGGTTTTAAAACCTATGGTCAGCGCGCTTGCCCGGGAGGGCTGTCCCTATCAAGGCGTGCTTTATGCAGGCTTGATGATCACCCGTCAGGGGATTAAGACGCTGGAGTTCAATGTGCGTTTCGGCGACCCGGAAGCCCAGCCTTTATTGATGCTTCTGGAAACAGATTTGATCGATATTTGCGAATCTGTTGTGACGGGTAAACTTGCTTTGCAGAAAGTCAGCTGGAAGAAGGGTTCGTCCATATGCGTTGTTTTGGCTTCAGGGGGATATCCCGGTCATTATTCTACGGGGTATCCGATTGAGGGCCTTGAAGGGCTGCCGGATGATCTTCAGGTGTTCCATGCCGGTACGAAAAATAAAGGCGGCCACACGGTTACTTCCGGCGGCAGGGTTCTAGGAGTAACAACTTTTGCGCCTGATATTCAGGAAGCAATTACGAAAGCATACGACGGTGTAAAACGGATAAAATTTAAGGATATGCACTACCGGAAAGATATCGGGTATAAAGCTCTGCATAGATGATGGCAGTGTTTTAAGTAAAAAAGATTGGGAGAATTTATGCCGAATGCCAATCAGGATTATTCATTTCCAGGAATTTGAGAAGTCCCGTTTTTTCGGCAGGCAATTTTCTTCTCCTGCTGGAGCCGGGGATCGGGTAAAAGACATTTTGACAAACGTCAGGGAACAGGGCGACAAGGCTTTATGCGCCTATACGGAGGCATTTGACGGAGTAAAATTACAGCCGGGACAATTAAAGGTGACAGACAGTGAACGCAAAGAAGCGTACAGGCAGGCCGATGAAGGCTTTTTGGAATCTCTGCGCTTTGCTATGGAACGGATAGAGGATTTTCATAAAAAGCAGCTGCCCAATTCCTGGTTTGACGCCGGCAAACAGGGGATTTTTCTCGGTCAGCTGGTAAGGCCTTTGGCCCGTGTCGGTATCTATGTTCCAGGGGGTACTGCGGCTTATCCGTCCTCCGTGTTGATGAACGCTGTCCCCGCCCGGGTGGCCGGCGTTAAGGAAATAGTCATGGTTACACCTCCTTCCGCAGACGGCGGGATCAATAAAAATACCATAATAGCGGCTGTCGAGGCGGGGGTAACGGAGATTTATAAAGCAGGGGGCGCGCAGGCTGTTGCGGCGCTGGCTTACGGAACGGAAAGCATCAAACCTGTGGACAAGATCACCGGTCCGGGCAACATCTATGTAACACTGGCCAAACAACAGGTCTACGGCAGGGTGGATATCGATATGCTGGCCGGACCAAGCGAAGTAGTCATCGTGGCTGACGATTCGGCTGATCCGTGTTATATTGCTGCTGATCTGCTTGCCCAGGCTGAACATGATCCTTTATCGACAGCTCTTTTGTTTACACCTGGCGAAGCGCTGGCCAATCTTGTCCGGGATGAGATTGCGCGTCAGCTTCCTTCTTTGTCCAGGAAAAATATTGCTTCACGTTCTCTTGAGGATCAAGGCGCCGTAGTAATCACGGACAATCTGGAGAAAGCGATGGAACTCGCCAACAGTTTTGCCCCGGAGCACCTTGAACTCGTTGCAGAAAATCCTTTCCATTGGTTAACTTACGTAAGAAACGCAGGAGCTGTTTTCCTTGGTCCCTATTCACCCGAGTCAATTGGTGATTACCTTGCCGGTCCCAATCATATATTGCCGACCGGAGGCACGGCGCGTTTTTTCTCTCCATTGAGCGTCGATGCATTTTTAAAAAAGTCAAGTGTAATTAGTTTTTCCAGAGAAGCCCTGGCAGAAGCCGGGGAGCATGTAAGCAGAATTGCCCGGTTGGAAGGACTTGACGCACATGCAAAGACAATCGAAAAAAGGCTTGGGGGTTCTTAAATGAGTTTTAATCTTCAAGGAATCTTACGCCGAGATTTAAATGAAATCATAGCCTACGAGGCTCCAAGGGTCGGCGAGGGGATCGTCAAACTTGATGCTAATGAGAACCCTTTTGAATTCCCGGAAGATATAATCAAAGAGACCTGTGAGCGTTTGAAATCGTTCACACGGTACCCGGACCCGATGTCTGCCGAGCTTATCGCGGCTTTGTCGGAATATACAGGCGTGCCAAAAGAAGGAATCATGGCCGGCAACGGGTCGGATGAGCTTATCTTGAATATTTTGCTTGTCTTTGGAAACGGGGGACATGTAATTATACCAACCCCGACGTTTTCGATGTACCGTATTCACAGCCTGATTGCCGGGGCTAAACCAGTCGAAGTATCCAGGGGGTCCAAATTCGAAGTGGATGTTTCTGCTGTCGCCGAAACTTGCAAAAGCTGTCAGGCGCGTGCGGTTATTGTCTGTTCACCGAATAATCCTACAGCAAATGCCACTCCGGTTGAGGATATTCAGAATCTTTTGGAACAAAGCGAAGCTCTTATTGTAGTTGATGAAGCCTATATAGATTTTGGCGGCGAAAGCTGCCTTAAGTTATTAAACAGTTATCCTAACCTTGTTATACTTCGTACGTTTTCCAAGGCCTTTGGCCTGGCGGGACTTAGAGTTGGCTACCTCCTGGGCAATCCTGAGGTTGTTAAAGAAATACACAGGGTAAAGCAGCCTTTTAATCTGAATATCTTCTCACAGCTGGCTGCCAGGACGGTTTTATCCAACAACGGCGATTTTAAATTAATGGTCAATAAAATTATAGAGACGCGGGACAAGCTTATTGAGGAAATGTCGGTGATTAAGAACGTAACCGTATACCCCAGCGAGGCTAATTTCATATTCTTCCGCACACAGCTAAGGGGCAAGGAAGTTTTTGATGGCCTTCTAAAAAAGGGTGTCCTGATTCGCAATGTCCATGCGCCGGGCATCGAAGACTGCCTTCGGGTTACTGTAGGACGGGAAAATGAGAATAAATTGTTTCTGGATAGTTTGCAGGCTGTTTTAAACGGGAACGGAGCACCTGAGCGAACCGTGACAATGACGGGCTGAGGCGACCTTGAGCAAATAGATAGTTGACCTTCCTAATGCAAGTTAATTTTTAGGATAGTTATAAAGGCGGGGGGATCTGTATGGCAAAGGAAAGAACTGCCGGAATCAGCCGGAAAACAAATGAGACTGATATAAAAGTCCTGATCAGCCTTGACGGGAAGGGAGAATGTTCCGTCCATACCGGGATAGGTTTTTTTGAACATATGCTGCGCCTATGGACCAGGCATGCCTGTTTTGATCTTGAACTTACTGGCAAAGGCGATCTGTTTGTTGATGCTCACCATACAGTTGAGGACATCGGCATCTGCCTGGGCCAGGCTATTAAGGACGCTCTTGGCGGCAAAGCAGGAATTGCCCGTTTCGGCCAGGCGATCGTGCCTATGGATGAGGCTCTTGTAATGACGGCAATAGACATCAGCGGAAGGGGTTTTCTGGTCTTCGAAGTAAATTTCCCCTCGCCACGCATAGGCGATTTTGATACCGAGTTGGTTGAAGAGTTTTTTAGAGCCCTGGCTGTAAACGGAGGACTGACCCTGCATATCAGGCAATTATCTGGAACAAATTCCCATCATATTTGTGAAGCGGTTTTCAAGTCTTTGGGCCGCGCCTTACGCAGCGCTGTTTCCTTTGATGAGCGGATAAAAGATATTCCATCTACAAAGGGAGTAATTGAATAGGAGTTAATTTAAGATAAAAGTTTAGGGGTCTTTATTATGATTGCAATTATAGATTACGGGATGGGAAACTTGCGGAGCGTCCAAAAGGGATTCGAGAAGGCGGGGTGGGAAGCTTCGGTAGTTAGTGACGCCTTGTCACTTTCCAGATCCTCAGGGATAGTTTTGCCCGGTGTCGGGGCGTTCGCCAAGGCTATGGAAAATTTAAAACAGACAGGACTGTTAGAACCAATTTTTTCTGGAATTAACGCCGGTAAGCCATTATTAGGTATTTGCCTGGGGCTGCAGATGCTTTTTGAGGTCAGCGAAGAGTTCGGACTGAATGACGGAATGGGAATCTTCCCCGGCAGGGTCAAAAAGCTGCCTGACTCTGTGAAAGTACCCCACATGGGCTGGAATAAGGTTTATTTTAAAAAAGAAAGCCCCTTGATGGATGGGATATTGAACGGTTCACATTTTTACTTTGTGCATTCATATTTTGTTGACGCTGAAATTCCTGATCAGATAACAGGTATCACAGAATACGGAATTAATTTTGCGTCAATGGTACAAAAAGACAATATTTTTGGAATCCAGTTTCATCCTGAAAAAAGCAGTACGCTGGGACTCAGGATTCTTAAAAATTTTGGGGGGTTGGTGGCAAAAAATGATCGTAATCCCCGCGGTTGATTTGCGTGAGGGAAAGTGTGTAAGGCTTGTTGAGGGACGTGTGGACAGGGAAACTGTTTATTCGGACGACCCGGTAGCTATGGCCCGGCTGTGGGAATCGCAGGGCGCGAGCTGGCTGCACGTTGTGGATCTTGACGGTGCTTTTACAGGAGGACTGAAAAACCTTGAAATTATCAGGGAAATTACAGCGACACTGAAAATTCCCGTCGAAGTAGGCGGCGGTATAAGGGAAATGTCAACTATTGAAGAACTGCTAGAAATTGGCGCAAAGCGTGTTATCCTGGGTACTGCGGCAATTGTCAATCCTGAACTGGTCGCTCAGGCGGCAGAAAAATACGGTGAAGCCATTGCCGTAGGAATTGATGCGAGAGATGGCAAAGTGGCCATTGAGGGATGGGGTGTGACCTCTGAAAAAGACGCCCTTGAATTGGCCATCCAGATGAAGGCGAGAGGCATAAACCGTTTGGTTTTTACGGATGTAAAACGGGACGGAACTTTAAAAGGGCCTAACCTGGCTGCTACTGAAAGAGTTGCCAGGGTTACCGGACTTAAGATTATTGCCGCCGGCGGGATCTCAGATATGGACGATTTAATAGCCGTATCAAGCCTGGAAGATGCAGGTGTCGAAGCGGTTATTACTGGGAAGGCGTTATATACGGGCAGTATTAATTTAAAAGATGCCCTGTCTTTAATAGAAAAAAGGTGAAGCAAAGTTATGTTAACCAAGCGTATCATACCCTGTCTTGACGTAGCTGAAGGAAGGGTTGTCAAGGGGACAAATTTTCTAAATTTGCGTGATGCGGGAGATCCTGTCGAACTGGCCGCTTTCTATGATCGCGAGGGAGCCGATGAACTGGTCTTCCTTGATATCAAAGCGTCAGCCCAGGGGCGCAAGACAATGCTGGATATGGTCTACAGGACTGCCGGTGAAGTTTTTATACCCTATACAGTCGGCGGGGGCATCTCTTCCCTGGGTGATATCCGGGATATTCTAACCGCTGGCGCCGACAAGGTTTCGTTAAACACCGCCGCAGTTTTAAATCCTCCGCTGATTGCTGAAAGCGCCGAACGATTCGGTACCCAGTGTATAGTCGTGGCTATCGACGCCAAACAGATTGGGACCGAAAAAAAATGGGAAGTATATACACACGGCGGACGGTATCCGACGGGTATTGACGCTGTTGGCTGGGCTGTTAAAGCAGAGAAGCTTGGCGCCGGAGAGATCCTGCTGACAAGTATGGACAGGGACGGCACAAAAGACGGTTATGACATCCCCCTGACTCTTGCGATTGCAAGAGCTGTCCGAATACCGGTAATTGCGTCCGGAGGAGTAGGTACGCTGGAGCACCTTGTCCAAGGCCTTGTCGAAGGCGAGGCTGACGCAGTGCTGGCGGCTTCTATTTTTCACTTCGGCGAGTATTCAATTCTTCAGGCAAAAAAATATCTGCGTAAAAAAGGTGTACCGGTAAGGCTATAAATATTTTTTCGGGGGTGAAAAAAAATTGCGTGCATCAAAAGAATGCCTGGCTTGTCTTGAGGATCTTACGAAACGTACAGCCGGGCTTGCGGTTTCCGATCTGCAAAAAAGAGAAGAGGTTCTGTTTAAAAGCATATCTTTTTTAAAAAGAAATTTCTCCTTGGATTTGGCGCCGGCTTATTTAGCCGGTGAGATTCAAAGGAATATCCGGAAAGCAGGTAAAAATGAAGATCCGTTTGCGGCTGTTAAAGAAAAAGAAATGAGCATAGCCAGGCGTATAGCCGGAGATTTGGGTGAAAAATTGGAAAACAACCTTGATTCTTTAATTAATTTTGCAGCTTTAGGCAACAGCCTGGACTTTTTTATGGACCCTGACACATTGCAGGATGAGTTAAGCAAACCGGTTAAATTGGCTATTAATGATGTTGACAGATTACAGGACATACTGGTATATTATGGTAAGTGCCAGGATCGAAAAAAAATACTTTATTTTGCAGATAATACCGGGGAGTGTTTCTTCGATCTCCCCTTGCTTACTTACCTGGAGAAATATACCGACGTTTTTTACGTTGTCAAAGAGAGTCCTGTGCAAAACGATCTTACACTGCATGATCTAACTCAAAGCGGAATTAGAGAAAAATTTTATAGAGTCGCTACAACAGGCACTGACAGCCCGGGGCTGGATCTTGACAATGCCTCCCCGGAGTTTTCCAGGTTAATCGGGCAGGCTGATTTGCTTTTCGCCAAAGGCATGGGGTATTATGAAACACTGCCGGAGCTGTGTTTATCAAAAACAACTTTTTTCCTCCTGAAAACAAAATGCCACCCTATTGCAAATTCTCTCAAAGTACCCTTGAACAGTTATGTTGGTTTGCTTGAGGAAATATTTAGAAAGCTACCTGGACTGACGGTTGAAAAATATCGATGAGAGGCTGAAAAAAAGTGTCCTTCGGCTTGGAAAAATTAAAGTATGACGCTGCCGGTTTGATTCCTGCCGTTATACAGGACGAAAAGACCGGCATTGTGCTGATGCTGGGATATATGAATAAAGAGTCTCTGACGCGGACTATGGCCTCCGGGGAAACATGGTTCTGGAGCCGCAGCCGTCAGGAGTATTGGAATAAAGGCGCGACCTCAGGAAATATACAAAAAGTGCGGGAGATCTATTACGATTGCGATGCCGACGCTCTGCTGGTCAAGGTTGATCAGAAGGGAGTAGCCTGTCACGAAGGTGATTTTTCCTGTTTTCACAATCCCCTGCAGTTATAGATTTCAACGGGATGTGTTTTTTATGACGGATGTCTTGGATGGTTTAAATGAAAATCAGGCGGAAGCGGTTAAATATATCAATGGGCCCCTTCTTGTCCTTGCAGGCGCCGGAAGCGGCAAAACCAAGGTACTGACGACTAAAATAGCTTACCTTCTAAAGGAGATGAGAATATCTCCTTTTAACGTACTGGCGATTACATTTACTAATAAAGCAGCTAATGAAATGAGAGAAAGAGTCGCGGCTGCCGTTCCGGATGCGGCAAGAGATATCTGGATACTTACTTTTCATGCCGCATGTGTCAGGATTTTAAGGAGACAGGCCTATTTTCTAGGGTATAACGGGGACTTTGTTATCTACGATGACGCAGACCGGCAAACGCTGCTTAAGGATTGTCTGAAAGAACTTAACTATGATAATAAAAAGTTCTCTCCCAGGGCCGTGGGAGCGGTTATATCCAGGGCAAAGAATAATTTGATGGATTCTGAGGAATTTAAGGAGCAGGCCAATGGATTTTACGAGCTGAAGGTAGCTGAGATTTATGAATTCTACCAGAGCCGCCTGCTTAAAAACAACGCTCTTGATTTTGATGATCTGATTATGCAGACAGTGCGCCTTTTTGAACAGAACCCTAGTATCCTGGCATACTATCAGAACAAGTTCCGCTATATTCTTGTAGATGAATATCAGGATACCAATACAGCCCAGTATGTTCTTGTAAAACTGCTTGCAGCGGCGCACCGCAGTCTTTTTGTGGTTGGTGACCCGGACCAGAGTATCTATGGCTGGAGGGGAGCAAATATCCGGAACATCCTAAATTTTGAGAAGGATTATCACGATGCCAGAATAATCAAATTGGAACAAAATTACCGCTCAACCCAGGTAATTCTTGATGTGGCTAACGAGGTAATCAGCAACAACAGTTCCCGGAAAGAAAAGGACTTGTGGACTGCTGAAGGTCAGGGAACGCCTGTAATGCTCTATCTCGGTCCGGATGAACATCAGGAAGCCCAATTTATAGCTGACCGGATAAGATCAATCAGGGAGCATTCCGGCGCAAATTATAGGGATTTCGCAGTTTTATACCGCACACATGCAATGTCCCGTGTGGTTGAGGAAATATTCCTGCGGGAGATGATTCCCTATACTATTATAGGAGGCTTAAAGTTTTACGACCGCAAAGAAATTAAAGACTTGCTGGCATATTTGCGCCTGCTTGTCAATCCGGCGGATACGGTAAGCCTTTCCAGAGTAATTAATATGCCCAAAAGAGGTGTAGGGGAAGCTTCTTTTCAGAAGTTGTCAAGCTTTGCTCTTGAACAGAACATAGCCATTCTTGAGGTTCTGGAACGATCTGCAAGAATTCCCGGTCTGACCAGCAAAGTACGCCAGGCCTGCCTTAGCCTAGCGGACGTGTTAAATAAAATATCTCAGGAAAAAGAGATGATGAATGTTACTGAAATCACTCAAAGAATTTTACAGCAGACCGGCTACTGGCAGGAACTTGTCAGTGAAAATACAGTGGAATCGCGGACCAGGCAGGAAAACTTAAAGGAATTTATGTCTGTAACAAAGGAGTTCGACAAGTATGCCGGCCACGGCAGCCTGTCAGTTTTTCTAGCTGAAATGGCTCTTTCCAGCGATATTGACTGGTATAAAGATACAGGTGACCAGGTAGTCCTGATGACATTGCACAGCGCCAAGGGTTTGGAATTTCCGAATGTATTTTTAATTGGCCTGGAAGAGGGTGTCTTTCCTTATTCGCGTTCGCTGGATGAACAATTCGAGCTTGAAGAAGAGCGCCGCCTCTGCTATGTCGGAATAACAAGAGCAAAGCGGCAATTGTACCTTACCCATTGCTGGCAGCGTACACTTTACGGAGTAACCCGTTTTAACAAGCCTTCACGGTTTCTTGAGGAAATTCCCGAGCGCCTGATTATGCCCGAGGATTCCCTTAATATAGACACTGCTGGTCATTTACGCGCCGTTAGAAAAAGTTTTATCCTAAATAAAATATAGTTATTTTCTGGCAATAATATAATTAATGCTTTATATGGGGGCCTAATGAAGCAGTTATTAATTGTAGCTGTTCTGACAACCGTTATCCATATGGTGAACACTTTAATTTATTCCGTACGTTTGTCTGGTGTCAGGACCGAGAGGCTGGCTACAGCGCTGTCGCTGTTTCAGGTAATCTTCCTAATTGCCAGTACAGCGAATCTGATTCAGGCGCCTTTAATGTCCTCGATTGTTGAGCACGCAATAAATAACGGAGTTGCCAGGGTTGGCTCGGATCAACTGCTTGGCAATCCCTTTTACCAACATGAGCTGAGTTTGTTGAATTCTCAAATAAGGCTTGTAATTCTTTCGGGAACTTTAGGGACCATACTGGGAGGTTTGCTGATCCCGAAGTTTGTTTCGGTATTTGTAAAATGGATACTCCTTTTAGAAGGTATTGGTTCAGTGCCGCGAATGATTTTAGAGGCGATAATAAGGCCGCGGAAATTCTCTTCAATGAAGGACAAATTCAGATTGCCAAGCACAGGCAGGTTCCGGGATGCCTTAAGAGAACCTTTAAACATACCCAAGTATTTTTTAATAGCAAATATAATTATCACTGGAATTTGGACAACCGGTGTTCTTTCCGCTTTATACGCAGGCGCCCTGATCCCCCACTTCAGATCCACAGCGACCATGATGTCGGGTATCATTAACGGTATTGCGGCTGTTCTGGCGGCTACGGTTGTAGACCCGACTGCTGCAGTTATTACTGATCAGACCATGCGCGGCGTGCGGCAGGAAAAAGACGTCAGGCAGATGGCCATCTATTTGGCTTTCACAAGACTGCTGGGCACAATGCTTGCCCAGGTTATCTTTGTGCCCGCGGCATTGATTATCCGTGATGCGGCGGAAATGTTAAGCAGGTGGTGGTAGTCTTGGACGAGGAATATGGGAAAGCCCGCTTAATGGTTGAGAAACTAATAAAAGAAATAGAAGAACACGATTACAGATACTATGTCTTTGATGATCCTGTGATTTCCGATCAAGAATATGACCGTTTAATCAGGGAACTAGAAAAGTACGAGAAACAATATCCCGAACTTGTCACTCCTTTTTCACCCACCCAGCGAGTGGGAGGACAGCCTGGACAAGGATTTGCAACTGTTGCGCACATGGCGCCGATGCTGAGCCTGGCCAACGCTTTCAGCGATGAAGAACTTAATGATTTTGACCGGAGGGTCCGTGCAGCGCTGTCCGGAGAAAAAGTGGAATATGTAGTTGAACCTAAAATAGACGGATTGGCGGTTTCTCTGCGTTATGCCGACGGAAACTTTGTTCTTGGCGCTACCCGCGGTGACGGAGAAATTGGAGAAGATATTACAAATAACTTAAAGACGATTAAAAGCATCCCCCTGCATTTACGAAGCTATGCAGCCAGACTTGAAGTCAGGGGTGAGGCATATATGGCTAAAGAGACTTTTGTCCGGCTGAATAAAGATAGAAGCGAGGCAGGAGAGCAACTCCTGGCCAATCCAAGAAACGCCGCTGCCGGATCGCTGCGGCAGCTCGATCCCCGGATTGCCGCTAAGCGCAGCCTGAATATTTTCGTTTATGGAATCGGTTTCAATGAGGGCATAACAGTACAGAGCCATACCCAGGCTTTAAATTTTTTAAAGGAAGCCGGTTTCAGGGTCAATCCGGAGATAGATATCTTTGATGAGATATCAGACGTTATAGCGTACTGCAGGGAGTGGCAGGATAAAAGATTTACCCTGCCTTATGTTACAGACGGCCTTGTAATAAAGGTTAATTCACTTAATCAGCAGGAGCGCCTGGGAGCAACTATGAAAAGCCCGCGCTGGGCGGTTGCCTATAAGTTTCCTCCGGAGCAGGCAGTGACAAGAGTAAAAGATATCACTATAAGCGCTGGACGAACAGGCGTGCTTACGCCGACAGCTGTCTTAGAGCAGGTACTGCTCGCCGGGACAAGGGTTTCCAGGGCGACACTCCATAATGAGGACCTGATCAGGGATAAGGACATCCAAATCGGTGATATGGTAATCGTCCAAAAAGCCGGTGATGTTATTCCCGAAGTAGTAAAAGTTGTTAAAGAAAAACGTACCGGTCAGGAAAAAGCCTGGGAAATGCCAAAAAAATGTCCTGTTTGCGGTTCACAAACTATTCGTCTGGCAGGCGAGGCTGCAGTCCGGTGTACATCTATGGCCTGTCCTGCAAAAAGCAGGGAAGGCTTAATTCATTTTGCCTCGCGCAGCGCCATGGATATTATCGGGCTTGGTCCGGCGATCATAGACCAACTGCTTGAAGCAAAACTGATTAATGATCCTTCCGGTTTGTATAATCTGCAGTACGAAGATCTAATCGGGCTTGAGCGCCTGGGGCCGAAATCATCACGCAATTTACTGGATGCGATAAGCAAGAGTAAGGAAAATTCTTTAGCCAGGCTTATTTTTGCTTTGGGTATAAGGCACGTCGGTGAAAAGGCGGCCAGGATTTTAGCCGATCATTTTAGAACGCTTGATAATTTGATGGCTGCAAAAGAAGAAGAAATGACGATTATTCCTGAAATAGGCCCCAAGATAGCCGAAAGTATCAGGGACTTTTTTTCGATAGAACAGAACCGTAATGTAATCAACAACCTGATTCGTGCGGGAATCAATACTTTTGAAAAAAATAAAGAGCAGACAGGAAACAAGCTTTTAGACGGACTTACTTTTGTCATTACCGGGACGCTAGGCGTCTATACAAGACTGGAGGCGCAGGAACTCATCCGGGAGCAGGGCGGAAAAGTTTCTTCCAGTGTCAGCCGTTCGACAGACTTCCTGGTCTGCGGTGAAAATCCCGGTTCGAAATATGAAAAAGCAGTTGCGCTTGGGGTTAAGGTTCTTAACGAGGAACAATTTAAAGCAATGTTAAGTGTGTAAACATAATTTGTCAAATATTGCTGAAAAACTGTTTTAAACTGGATTTATTTTGTTATAATTTGTATATATCTATAGATTAATTGGGCAGGTGAGATAATTGATTAAAAAATCCGATGTTGAACATGTAGCTTTACTGGCCAGGCTGGAACTGTCAGACGATGAAAAAGAAATCTACACAAGGCAATTGAATGATATTTTGGGGCATTTTGAGTCTTTGCAAAAATTGGATACAGCCAATGTTGAGCCTACGGCTCATGTTCTATCCCTTTTTAACGTGTTCAGGGAAGACAAGGTTGACCGGCACTTGCCTTCGGAAAAAGTACTGGCTAATTGTCCGGACAGGGACGAGGATTGTTTTAGAGTACCAAAGATCGTTTAAGGAGGCGTTTTTTTGTCGCTTTATTATTTAACGGCTCATGATCTGCACGATTTATTGATCAAAAAAGAAATATCGGCAGTGGAGGTTAACAAAGCTGTTTTTGATAGAATTGAATCCGTTGAGGACAGTGTAAAGGCCTATCTTACGTTAACCCGCGATCAAGCCATGAAAAGCGCACAGGAGGTAGATGACATGATCGGGGCCGGCCAGCCGGTTCCTCCTTTGGCGGGCATACCGATCGCGATAAAGGATAATATTTGCGCCGAAGGTGTGCGGACAACAGCTGCCTCAAAGATTATCTATAATTTTATACCTCCGTATGACGCCACTGTTGTTATAAAACTCGCCAGTCAGCATATAGCAATGACAGGCAAAACCAACCTGGATGAATTCGCAATGGGTTCTTCAACAGAGAACTCCGGATTTTTTGCAACTCACAACCCCTGGGATCTCGGATGTGTTCCCGGTGGTTCCAGCGGCGGTTCCGCTGCCGCAGTTGCAGCCGGAGAGGCAATTTGCGCAATCGGTTCTGACACCGGAGGTTCTATCCGTCAGCCGGCAGCTTTTTGCGGAGTTGTGGGGATCAAACCAACCTATGGAGCTGTATCCCGCTACGGGTTGATTGCTTTCGCTTCTTCTCTTGACCAGATCGGCCCCTTCACCAGAGATGTTACGGACTGCGCGCTGATGCTTAACGCAATCTGCGGCCATGACCCGCTTGACGCAACTTCTTCTACAAATGAAGTTCCGGATTTCAGGCGCTGTCTTGTTCACGATATAAAAGGTTTGAAGATAGGTGTGCCCCGGGAATATATGAGTGAAGGTATCGACGCAGAGGTCAGGCAGGTTATTGAAAAGGCTATGGCCATATTTGAATTAAACGGGGCTAGTATAGAGGAGACAAGCCTGCCTAATCTGGGTTTCTCCCTCCCTGTTTACTACCTGATTGCTCCGGCTGAAGCAAGCTCAAACTTGGCCCGTTACGACGGTGTCCGTTACGGGTTCAGGACTGAGGGAGCACAGGATGTCGTGGACATGTTTATAAAAACACGGAGCCAGGGTTTCGGCGCCGAGGTCAAGCGCCGGATCATGCTGGGTACTTATGTTCTTTCAGCCGGCTATTACGATGCCTATTATTTAAAGGCGCTTAAGGTCCGTACGTTAATTAAAGAAGACTTTAACAACGCATTTGAGAAGTTCGATATTTTGCTTTCACCAACAACACCGTCCCCGGCTTTTCGTTTTGGCGAGAAAACGGGTGATCCGCTAAAAATGTATCTTTCAGACGTATTTACAATAGCGGTAAACCTTGCCGGAATTCCAGGGCTTTCTTTACCCTGTGGTTTTGTCAATGGTTTGCCCGTGGGGCTCCAGCTGATGAGCAGGCCTTTCAACGAGGGCAAACTGCTTCAGGCAGCCTATGCTTTTGAACAAAGTACCGGCTATCATAAAAAGCACCCGGAGTTATAACGCAAAAGGGGAGGTTTTTTATCTTGAACCAGTATGAGACCGTCATCGGTCTTGAAGTGCATCTGGAATTAAAAACGAATTCCAAAATATTTTGCAGTTCCTCCACATCTTTCGGGGGAAAGCCAAATACTCACGTGTGTCCGGTATGCCTTGGTTTGCCTGGCGTACTTCCGGTAGTCAATAAAAAGGTTGTGGAGGATGCAATCCTGGTAGCCCTGGCCTTAAACTGCCGTATTGCCGAGTTCTCGAAATTTGATCGTAAAAATTACTATTATCCTGATATGCCTAAGAACTACCAGATTTCACAATATGATTTGCCGATTGCCTTGAACGGGCGCCTGGAAATTGAACTGGACGAAGAAATAAAAAAAATAGGTATTACACGGGTGCATATGGAGGAAGATACGGGGAAATTGGTGCATCAGGGAACTATAACCACTACGCCTTTTTCACTTGTAGATTATAACCGCGCCGGAGTTCCGCTGCTGGAAATAGTATCCGAACCGGATCTCCGGTCGCCCGAGGAAGCCAGAATATATCTGGAAAAACTAAAATCAATAATTCAATATACAGGAGTTTCAGACTGCCGGATGGAGGAAGGCAGTTTGAGATGCGACGCAAATGTTTCTGTGCGGCAGACTGGAAAAGAGGAATTTGGCACAAAAACAGAGATCAAAAACATGAACTCTTTCAGAGCTCTTCAAAAAGCCCTGACCTACGAAGTCAGCAGGCAAATAGAGGTATTGGAAGAAGGCGGGCGAATTGTCCAGGAAACCAGGACCTGGGATGAAGGACAGGGGATAACACTGCCTTTGAGAAGTAAGGAACAAGCTCATGATTACCGTTATTTCCCAGAACCGGATCTGACGCCCATGATTATTGAAAGGGAATGGGTGGAGTCTGTCAGAAACCGGCTCCCGGAATTGCCCGACGCCCGCCGCGATCGCTATGTGCGTGATTACGGACTGCCTGAGTATGACGCCGGTGTTCTGACTTCGACAAAAGAAATGGCTGATTACTTTGAAGCATGCCTCAACGCCTATTCTTCACCAAAGACAGTCAGCAACTGGATCATGGGGGATCTCTCACGCTTGCTTAACGCCAACAATCTCGAAATAGATAAATGCCCGGTAAGTCCCGTCAACCTGGCATCTTTATTCAAAATTCTCGACGAAGGCACGATTAGCGGCAAGATTGCCAAAGTTGTATTCGAAGAGATGTTTGCGACTGGAAAGGATGCCGGTACTATCGTCAAGGAAAAAGGGCTGGTCCAAATTAGTGATGAAGGATCACTGTCTGCAATTGTTGAAGAGATAATCGCCGGGAATCCTAAATCGGTCAGTGATTACAGGAACGGCAAAGATAAAGCTATGGGATTTTTAGTCGGTCAGGTTATGAAGGCTACGAAGGGTAAGGCGAATCCGGAACTGGTCAATAAACTTTTCAAGGAAAAAATAAAAACACTAATTACATAGTGGAGATATTTCAATCGTCAATCCCTTGATTAACGCCAAATTGGTCTCTATAACGAAGAAGTTTTGGATTTTGAAATGCCAAAATCACCAATTTATCAACTTTTTCAAACAGAATATCTCTATTCAGAATATCTCTATTATAACAGATTTATATCCACCATGCAATTAACGTTTTAAAAAATATTGAATTAAGAATGGGAGGGTCTGTGTCAGGGGGGTCTGTGTCAGGGGGACGGGGTTGTTGACACCCCCTATAGTTAAGAAGAAATTTACAACTTAATAGGGCGGCTACTAAGGCTTGACAGTATAAAATGTTTAAGCCTTATTCTTTTTTGTTATTAAATATACAAAATTATTGTAAGTGTTTTAATTTAACCGGCCAATTTTATTATTTATTATTAAATTGATAAAAAGGAGTTTTCCAGGTTATGAATTTTGAAATATTAAACAATTTGATTAAGGTGGCAATGGGAGAAGAAAAGGCGGATTTAGCGCTCCAAAACGGTTCACTGGTTAACGTATACACAGGCGAAATACTGGAAGAACATTCTGTGGCGGTCAAGGGTGAAAGAATAGCCTGGGTAGGCAAAGACACCAGGAGTGTTACAGGACCTGAGACGAATGTTATCGACTGCACAGGAAAATTTATCATCCCGGGGTTTATAGACGGCCATACCCATTTAATTCTTTTTTATCAGGCGGATCAGTTTCTGAGATATGCAATGCGGGGCGGGACTACCACAATCATTACGGAACTAATGGAAGTCAGCTTTCCGCTTGGATATCAGGGAATCTTGGAATATCTGGAATCCCTTAAAAATCAGCCCATAAAGATTTTTGGTGTGGCGCCTCCGATGGTTTCAAACAGCCAAAATACGCGTTCAAGATCAATTAATCTTGAACAGATTGCCGAACTGCTCAAACGTGACGATATTCTTGGCTTAGGCGAGACGTACTGGTCGGCTGTAATTGAACGGGATGAAAAGATACTGAAATATTTTGTTGAGACTTTCAAGGCGGGCAAGATGATTGCAGGCCATACAGCCGGGGCCAGGGGCAACAGGCTTACAGCTTATGCGGCGGGAGGCGTCCGGTCGTGCCATGAGCCAATTACTGTGGCGGAGGTTATGGAAAGGTTAAGGCTGGGACTTTATGTACTGATCAGAGAAGGAGGGATCCGGAAAGAACTGGCGGAAATATCGAAAATAAAGGATCTACAACTTGATCTAAGACAATTAATTCTGGCCACGGACAGCATTACTCCCGAGCAGGTGGTTGAGGAAGGTTATATGGAAGCAGTGGTCCAGAAAGCCGTCGACCTTGGTTTTGATCCTGTCTGCGCTATCCAAATGGCTACTATCAATGTTGCCAAGTACTGGAACTTGGATCACCTGATCGGTGGTATTGCTCCCAGCAAATATGCAGATATAGTGATTTTGCAGGATTTGCGCAATATAAAAGCCGAGTATGTAATCAGCAATGGCAAAGTTTTATCTAAAGAAGGCAAACTCCTTTTAGAGCCAAGAAAACATACTTTTCCGGCTTGGGTGCGCCAAAGCATGAAACTTACTAAAAATTTTGGTCCTGAGGATTTTGAAATAAACGTGAAAGGCAGCAGTGACCACGTCAGCGTCAGGGTAATTGAACAAATTACTGAACTGGTAACAAAGGAAACAATTCTGGAAGTCCCCGTCGTGGATGGAAAAATAAAGGTTGATTTAGATAAGGACTTAATAAAAATTGCTGCTGTAGATTTCCTGACTGACCAGTTAAAAATGTTTGTCGGATTAATCAAAGGCCTTCGGATGAAGAAGGGAGCGTTCGCCAGCAGCATGGCCTGGGATGTGACTAATATAGTGGTTGTGGGAGCTGACGAAAAGGATATGGCAGTTGCTGTTAACAGGGTTTTAAAACTTCAGGGAGGTATCGTAGTGTGTTCAAACGGTGAAATACTGGCTGAGCTTCCCATGTCCATAGGCGGTTATATGACTGATCTTCCAATTGAGAAAATAGTCCATCGTCTTAAGAACATTCAAAAGGAGGCGTCAGGCCTTGGCATACCCTTCCCTGATGCGGAACTGAGTTTAAATACCCTGACAACTGCCGCAATACCATTTTTCAGGATTTATGAGGAAGGCTTTTATGATATGAAAAACAATTGTTCGGTTGGACTGCTGGTGAATTGAGTTAAGCTGGAGCGGAGAAAAGGGCAAACTGCCTTTTTGCCATGGTATAGGTGTCGGTTGCGGAGGGTTTGTTACCGTAGCGGGGTATAACAGATCTTCCGCACCCGGCGGCTATAATAAACATCGCAATACAATGAGGCAGCGCCGGCAAAGAGCGCCTGAGCGAACCGTGACAACGACGGTCTGAGGCGAACATGAAACACGTAGGCAGATGACCTCACTAATACAAGTTTATTTTTAGGGTAGATTAGCAGGTGAGTATAACAATAAACGGGCTATATATATATATATATATATATATCAATGTTGGAATCCTTCCTGAAAGGAGAGCCGTCAGATGCAGACAAAAACAATCAACCTGGAAGATGCCGTAGGTAAAATCCTGTACCATGATCTGACTAAAGTTGTCCGCGGTGAATTTAAGGGGCCTGCGTTTCGTAAAGGCCATGTGATACGCCTGGCGGATATTGATGAATTGCTGAAAATGGGCAAAGAAAACATCTATATTTCTGAGGTTGCTGATGACGAACTGCACGAAGATGAAGCAGGCATTCGCCTCGGAAAGGCTGCGGCTGCGTTAGGGGTTTACTGTTCAGAGCCGAAAGAAAGCAAAGTTACCCTTTATGCGGAACATAACGGACTTCTTAAAATTAATTTTGCCGCTCTTGCCGAAGTTAACGACCTCCCCGAAGTTATTCTTTCTACACTGCCTAATAATACACCGGTTACAAAAGGGGAAATGGTAGCCGGGACAAAAGTAATCCCTCTGGCTATAAAAGAAGATATAATACTCGAGGCTGAAGAAATCTGCCGGAAAAGCGGCGGAATTATTAGCGTAGAACCTTTTCAAACATTAAAAGCGGCTATAATTGTTACAGGCAGTGAAGTATATTACGGCAGGATCAAAGATGAGTTCGGACCGGTTTTGAAGAACAAAATAGAGTCGTTTGGCTCAACAGTTCTAGGAATTAAGTACGTTGGTGACGACGCTCTGGAGATCAGCCGGCTGATTAAGGAAGCAATTGAACAGGGTGCAAATCTTGTTCTGATCAGCGGAGGTATGTCTGTTGATCCGGACGATGTGACTCCGCTTGGGATTAAGTTAAGTGGAGCTACAATAGAAAAATATGGAGCGCCGGTTTTGCCGGGAGCGATGTTTTTACTAGCCTACAGCAGCGATGTGGCAATTTTAGGAGTGCCGGCCTGCGGAATGTTTTTCAAAACTACTGTATTGGATTTAATTCTGCCGCGTTTGTTTGCTAAAGGAAAGGTAAAAAGACATGATATAGTCGCCCTGGCTCATGGAGGACTCTGCAGAAGCTGTCCTGAATGCCGGTACCCCGGGTGCAGTTTCGGTTCTGCCGGGTCCGGATACCAATTTTTATAAATACGCCGTTTAAACATTAAAGTTACTCCATTCAGAGAAACCAAACTAAAGTAGACATCCATGCCACTGAAGCGGAGCCAGCTTAAGGGATTAAAATTCATCAATAAAGACAAGGGAGGTCAATGCCTTAAGTGCGATTTTGAGCCTTCATTCAAAAAACGAGAGAACCCGAACTTTCTTATTCTCCATCGAAAATTAATATTGCCAGCGAGGGGGGTGTTTTGATGGAGCATGTCTATAAAAATTTGCTTGATGCGCTGAAAACGGGTGACAGGCCAGTCTTGGTTACTCTAGTTTCTCGTAAAGGGGATATCATACCGCCGCCGGGAAGCAAACAATTATTTTTAAAAAACAAGGAAGTTGGAAATTTTGAAGCGGACTGGCTTGGCGCGAATGTTAAACGACTGGCGGACCTGTCGAAAAAAACTAACCGTCTGGAAAAAGCAGATGTGTTTTTCCCGGGAAATAGTGAGATACACTGTACACTTGTTGCTGAACCTGTTTCCGGAATTGAAAGACTCATTGTTTTAGGAGGCGGGAATATAGCCATTCCGCTGGTACGTGTGGGTAGCATGCTTGGTTATTCCGTTACTGTAGTTGACGACAGGCCGGAATATGCCAATATTGAACGGTTTCCGGAGGCTCAGGAAATTATTTGCGGCGATTTTTCAACCTGTCTTGAGAATATGTCAATTGATTCATGGACCAGCGTTGTCATAATCACCCGGGGCCACCAGTCTGATCTAATCTGCCTCGAAAAATTGTCAGGCCTGGGAATGGCTTACTTGGGTATGATTGGCAGTAAACGAAAGGTTGAAATATGCAAAAAACATTTGCAGGCTATAGGTACTCCAAACGAAAAAATAGAAATGATCCGTGCTCCCATAGGATTGGATATCGGAGCTCAAACTCCGGAGGAAATTGCTGTAAGCATAGCTGCTGAATTAATCAAAGATAGACGCTGCGGAGGAGCGCTTTCCATGTCTAAGGGGCTGGATAACGGAAAGAAAGTGGGAAGTTCCCTTCAGCTCAGTTCCACTGCAGCGAGTGATCTTACCCTGTTTGAAATTGTCCTGTCACACCTCAGGGAGGGTATACCGTTAGCCTTGGCCACAGTAGTATCAACTTCGGGTTCGACACCACGCAAGTCAGGTGCAAAAATGCTGGTTTTCTCTGATGGGGGAATAACAGGCACGATCGGCGGCGGGATTATTGAGGAAAAGGTTCGTCAACTGGGGGTTTCCGTTCTTGAAACCGGACAGGTAAAATTATGCGCTTTTCAGCTTGACAACAAAGCTGCTGGTTCCCTGGGGATGGTCTGCGGCGGCGATATGGAAGTATTTATTGAACCAGTAATGAACCAGTAAAAAGAAAAAAGAGTTGCATCTTAATCAAGGGAGCATTCAGAAGTAATTTTGGACGGGATGTTTTATAAAACAGCTCTAGGTGGCGCTGGAAAAGCCACACTGGTAATACCTGTTGTTGGTCTTGACATCTTAAACAAGCGCCTGACAGATGAATTTGTCCACCGTCCGGAATAGCTGCCTTACTTTGCAATGCAGCGCAGGGATCAGTAATAACAGCCGGAATAATTTCGAAAATAATTGTTCACCCTCTCGGGTTAAAAAAAGGGGTTCCCGCCCGGGCAAGGTTTATACCATTGATTAATAAAGTTGACATGGCAGCGGACTGGTCAGTTGCCAGAACCCTTGCATTGGATATTCTTGGAGATGACGAGGATATTGAGTGTGTTATATTGTCAAGTTTTGTGCAAAACAGTTTTTCTGTAATCCGCCGCTGCAATTAATTCTACTGGAGGAATTTTCTTTTACGTATCTTTATTTTTAGCGCTATTTACCAGGAACTGCATAAGTCATGTTAGATATTATTATTGATTAATCATATAGATCGAGTCTATAATGAATCCAATTATCTTCGCAAGTAGAATGAAAATTAAGCAGATGTGACTTCTAAACCAGCCAGACAGGGGATTACAAAAAGCGCCTGTGTCTTTAATTCTTTAATATGAAGCTAGAAAAGAAAAGTTTACAAATTTATAGGGCAACTTCTAAGGCTTGACAATTTAAAATGTTTAAGTCTTATTTTGTAACTACTCAGGCTAACGCCTGGGCATAAACATAAGGCAACTATACCCGAAACCGGGTAATATCCAATTATAGAACCTTATCGCAATATGGGATAAACGGATTACCCTTAAAGAATGGATTCTCATGATAC
>DOTD01000040.1 GCA_003513005.1 Desulfotomaculum sp. | reverse complement strand
GTCCACCCCCCCAAACATCCCCTGCCACCCCCCCTTCACTTTGTCAACCCTATCCTCTTTAATCCGCTACGGCTCCTTAGTTTTTATCTTAGTTTTTATTTTCCGGTATAATCATACAGCTATCCGTGGAATATGTTTTTATCTGTTCCTCACCCTTTAAAACTCGCAGGCCACCCTCGGCCAGGGCAAGCATTTCATCTTCACCGGGAAAAACAAATACACTGCCGATAAAGGAAATCCGATCTTTTATCCAATTAATCAGCCTTTCCGAGTAAGCCAAACCGCCGGTAATTACAATGCCGTCAAGATTGCCTTTTATCACAGTCGCCATAGCTCCTATATCCTTGGCAATCTGGTAGGCCATGGCTTCAAAAACTAGCAGCGCTTTTTCATCCCCGTCTTTGATCATTTCCTCAACTTCCCGGGCATCGTCAGTACCCAGGTAAGCTTTTAATCCGCTTCCGCCGACTAATATATCCCTCACGGCGGAAACGCTTTGGCCCCTGGCGAGACTAACCAGCGGCAGAGTTGGAAGGCCGCCGGCGCGTTCCGGTGTAAAAGGTCCTTCATACAAGCCATGAGTAGAGTCAATAACCCTTCCTTTTGAATGTGCGCCGACGGAAATATCCCCGCCCAGATGAGCAACGACAAAGTTAAGCTCACTATAAGGCCTGCCTATTATGGCGGCAGCCCGTCTGGCGGCTGCCTTTTGGCTCAGCGCATGGAGCACACTGCCGCGTTCAATATCCGGCAGGCCGGAAATTCTGGCCAGCGGGTGAAATTCGTCTGTACTGGGTGGATCAACAACAATCGCCTTGATTCTGCATTCCCGGGCAATATCTTTTGATATGACAGGACCGAGGGAGGAATCATGCTTTGCAAAACGCGTGGAAAGCAGATCGTCACACATGGCCTGGTTGACTTCATAAATCCCGCTCGGACACGGAGCTCCGACTCCGCCGCGGCTGACCACGATATCTAAAGTGCTTAGTTCAACACCATACTCGGCGATGAAGTCCAGGATCTGTTTTTTTCGCTCGGGTATTTGCCCGGCAAGATCATGATGGGGGGACAGAAGATTTTTTTCAAACGGAATGTTGCTTCCGGCAATTAGTTCCGTATCCTTATAGCAGGCCACCTTTGTAGAAGTGGAACCTATATTCATGACCAGGATATTAAAAAGAGCAGGAGACATGCTATCACTCCTTTATAACAGCATCGCGGAAAGAATTATTTCCGCCACTTTCTCTTCAAATCTAATAAAAGGAATGTTGACAATCACCGGCTTTACTGTCCCGGCCAGGACCCCGGCATGCGGCATCTTTCCTACAAAAGCAAGCATCTGACTGAATGCATAACCTGACTCTACATTGGGGACAACGTATATATCAACATCTCCGGGAACTTCACAGTCCAGCTTTTTTCTCACCGCCGCTTCCCTGCTTGTTGCGCAGTCTATGTCAAGAGGCCCTTCTATAACCACATCTCCAAACTGCTTGCGCTCGGACATTTTACTCAGCACGGCGGCATCAACAGTAGAAGAAATCCGTGGGTTAACCTTTTCGATCGCAGCCAGAACGGCAACTTTCGGCCTGTCAATTTTCAGCAGTGAAGCAAGCTTAAGAGCTTTTTCAACAATAACATTTTTATCCAGTAAATTTGGAAAACATCGACTGCATTTTGGTCTTTAGCCGGCGCCAGGACTACTTTAGGTTTTTCTCCCTGACGGGGAAATCTTGAACGCAGATAGTCAAGCATCTTAATTCAGTCCCATATTTTTTTCTTTGATGCGCGTCGGGAGCCAGAACAACCAGCTTTTCCGGCCCTTTTTCTCTAGCCAGTTGATATATTTTGGCAAAGTTGTCGATCATTTTTACTACCTGCTCCAAATGATTCTTTTAACTGACTAATTGTTCTCAAATATATCGCCAACAACTTCACCTATGGTAACGTTTTCTTCCTTTGTTTCCGGCAAGGTATTTTTCGGCTTTTGAGCTTCCCGTTTTGCTTCCCGGATCGAAAGACGGATGCGTTTCTCCTCCGGTTCAACGCTTAATACCTTGACACTGATCTCTTCACCTTCATGAACAATTTCACCCGTCGATTCCACATGATGATCCGCCAGGTGGGAAATATGAACCAGACCTTCAACACCGGGTTCCAGCTGAACAAAAGCGCCGAACGGGGCAAGCCGTACTACCTTCGCCTCAACTATGCTACCGACGGGATAATTTTCAACAACCTGCTTCCACGGATCAGGCAGCACCTGTTTTAAACTGAGGGAGATTTTCTCGTTCTCCCTGTCAAGCTGAAGTATCCTTACTTCTATTTCATCTCCGACGTTCAGCACATCTGAAGGATGGTTGACACGGTACCAGGCCATTTCAGAAATGTGCAGAAGCCCGTCCACACCTCCGATATCGACAAAAGCGCCGAAATTGGTCAGCCGCCGGACTATTCCTCTTACTGTCTGACCTTCTTCCAAACTCTCCAGGACGCTCTGCTTCAGTAAAGCCCTTTCTTCCTCAAGAACAGACTTGCGTGAAAGGATAACTTTTCTGCGGGCGCGGTTTAATTCGATCACTCTGGATTTAACATTTACCCCTACATACTTGTTTAAATCTTCAACATAACCCTGTTCGACAAGCGAAGCCGGCATAAAGGCGCGCAAACCTACATCCACCAGCAGGCCTCCCTTGATTACTTCCCTGACTACACCCTCCACGGGGCTCCCGTCATCCAGATGAGCCTGCAAGTCGACCCAGGCCTTTTCCGCGTCCGCCCTGGCCTTGGAAAGAATCAACCTGCCTTCGTCATCTTCAACTTTTACTACGGTTACTTCTATCTCATCACCCAAGGACACAACATCCTGGGGGGAAGCAGCTTCGTATGCGGAAAGTTCACGGAAAGGCACAACCCCCTCCGACTTCGAGCCCATGTCGACGAGAACTTCGTCGGCGCCTACCTGCACAACAACACCTTTGACTATCTGACCCGGGCTCAAGGATTTAACCTCAACAGTATCTTCCATCCCTTCCTCGGAAACCGTATCAGGCTCATCTGTTGAATCAGAGTCCTGTACTGTCTCATCTGCGCAGACCGGCGTTGCCCCCGGGCTCCCTGAAACATCGACAGCCTCTTCCGGAACGGCAGTCTTTACTTCCTCTGCTTCAAGAGCGTTAACATTGCTTTTTTCATTTTTTTCATCCTCAACCATCACTTCGCCCAACTCCTTCATCCGTGTTTGAACTTCCTCTATTATCCAGTCCGGTGTAGACGCTCCGGCTGTCAGGCCTGCAACTTCTATACCTTTAAACCATTCTGCTTTTAAATCACGGGCAGTTTCAACATGATGTGTAGGGGCGCCCGATTCCCGGCTTAGTTCAGCCAGCCTTCTGGTATTGGCGCTTGTTTTTCCTCCAGCCACTACCATTGCGCCTACCTGCCGGGCAAGTTCCAAAGCAGCCTGCTGCCGCATACCTGTTGCATTACAGATAGTGTTAAAAACTTTAACAGAACCTGTCTTGCTCCGGAGAACATCTATAACAGACTGAAAATTGCTCAAAGGCTGTGTTGTCTGGGCCAATACGGCTACTTCAGGGAAAGTATCCAGTAATTCTGCCTGATCAGGACCTTCTACTATTAAAGCTTGTTCCCCGGCATAGCCTATTATGCCTCTTACTTCGGGGTGTTTTTGATCACCCACGATAACTACCTGTGTACGCTGGCCAAGATAATGCGCCAGGTTCTGCGCTCTGCGGACAAACGGACAGGTAGCGTCGACAACACATACCTTTAATTCATCAAGCTTGACCATCACTTCCGGCCCAACCCCGTGGGTCGGAACAATCACTGTAGATCCGGCCGGAATGTCCGCCATATTCTCGGTTTCTTTTATTCCAGCCCGGGCTAATTTCTCGACAACTTGCGGGTTATGAATTAAAGGGCCCAACGAATAAACCTGATTCTTCTCCTGGGCGGTATTCCTGGCGATTTTAACCGCCCGGGTTACCCCGAAGCAGAAACCGGCTTCTTTTGCTAAACGCACTTCCATCCAATCACCGTTCTTTATCGCCCATTAACCCTGAGATCTCATCCATTATTTGAAGGCTGATCGCCCTGTATTTTTCTTTCAGGTCACTTTTTGTTTTTGGTTTTGAAAAGTTTAACGGCCTGCCGATAACAACATTTACCCTGCCAAGAAATCCTCTCGTACCTATTACGGCTACCGGAAGCACCGCCGCATTCCCATGAACAGCCAGCATAGCGACCCCAAGATGGGGATCCAAAAGTTCGGATGTATGGCTCCGCGTTCCCTCAGGGAAAATACCTACAACCTCTCCCTGCTTGAGAAACTGTAAAGCGGTTCGGACCGCTTTCTGATCAGTTCCTCCGCGGCTTATAGGGAAAGCTTCGCACCATGTAATTATTGTGCCAAAAGCAGGTATCGCAAAAAGCTCGGCTTTGGCCATAAAATGAACCTTGCGCTTCAGGGCGGATCCAACTGCTACCGGATCCCAGTAGCTGACATGATTGCTTACTACCAGCAGACCCCCTTGCCGGGGAATATTCTCGCCGCCGGATACTTTCATCCGGCGCAAGAGAAGAACAACCCGGCAGATAAACCGGCCAAGCCAATAAAACACTATCCGCTTCTCCTCCTGATCAGCTCCAGAATAAGTTCAACAACATCACGGGTCTGCATCTTTGAGCTGTCAATGACTTTTGCATCAGGAGCAGCAACTAAAGGCGCCACTGAGCGGGAACTGTCCAATTTATCGCGTTCGTTTATTTCTTCTATCATATCACCCAAAGTCATTTTAAAACCCTGCCCTGCTAAATCCTCTAAACGCCTTTTCGCCCGTTCATTTGCGGAGGCGGTTAAAAATATTTTAACCTGGGCATCCGGTACTATTACTGTGCTCACATCGCGCCCCTCCATTACTACATTACTTGAACTGGCCATCCTTCTTTGCTGGTTGACAAGCTCTTTTCTGACACCAGGCACACGGGCAACAAGGGAAACGCTGCGGGAAACTTCCGGAGCTCTTATCGCAAAGGATACTTCTTTTCCATCCATAAACACACGGGTACATTTATTGCAGCCGGCGGACAGTTCAATCGCAGTTGAAGCCGCAAGGCAGGTCAGCGCCTGCTCATCCTCCAGGTTTATGTGCCGCTGCAGGGCATTCAATGTTACAACCCGATACATTGCCCCCGTGTCAACATATATATAGTTTAATCTTTCCGCAACCATTTTAGCGACAGTGCTTTTACCGGCTCCGGCCGGCCCGTCAATTGCTACACAAAAAGGCATCAACCTTTAAACCGCCAGTTAATATAATATTTAGTGCAAGGAATTCGACAAAACAAACCCGTTTCCTGTTTTTTTTAAGTAATTTTACAGTAAAAACCTAACCAAGCGAATAAAGAGTATCAAAAAATCCAGGAAAAGAAACATCAACACATTCCGTATTTTTAACTACAGTTTGCCCCTGGGCCAACAGTCCGGCGACTGCCATGGCCATAGCTATGCGGTGATCCCCGTGGCTTTCACAGACAGCTGCTTTCAGTGGACGGCCCCCCTGAATCGCCAGTCCGTCGGGCAGTTCCTCCACAACTGCGTTGAATTTACGCAGTTCCCCTGCCAGAACAGCTATCCTGTCGCTCTCTTTTACCTTTAACTCCGCTGCGTCTTTAACCACGGTTTCACCTTCGGCAGCCGTTCCCAGTACTGCCAAAACGGGAACCTCATCAATAAGCCTGGGAATAAGTTCCCCGCCAATCGTAGTCCCTTTTAATTTTGAATGTCTTACGCGAATGTCGGCTACAGGTTCGCAGCTGACCTCCCGCCTGTTAAATACCGTGATATCCGCGCCCATCTGCTCCATTACTTCCAGAATGCCGCAGCGGGTGGGGTTAACCCCCACATCTTTTATTGTGAGATCCGAACCGGGAACTGATGCGCCTGCCGCCAAAAAAAAGGCTGCCGATGAAATATCCCCGGGAACAATCACATGCTGCCCTTTAAGTTTTTGTTTCCCGCGGATCCTGATTACTTTGCCGTCGACCGTTAATTCCGCTCCAAAAAGCTTCAACATGCGTTCCGTATGATCCCGGGACTGAAAAGGTTCCGTCACTTCAGTTTCCCCCGAAGCCAGCAGGCCGGCTAGTAATATGGCTGATTTTACCTGGGCGCTGGCGACGGGAAGGCTGTACTTAATGCCGGCGCAACTCCCTCCCTGCACGGCCAGAGGGGCAAGTTTCCCTCCCTGGCGCCCCCAGATTTGGGCCCCCATCAAACTCAGCGGAACGGTCACCCGGCTCATCGGCCTGCTGCGCAGCGAAGCATCTCCTGTCAATACACTAAAAAAAGGCAATCCTGAAAGAATTCCTAATAGCAAACGTATTGTTGTCCCTGAATTCTCAGCGTCAAGCGCCATTTCCGGTTCCCTCAAAACCAGGGGTCCGCTTCCGTGAACAACCAGATCCCCCTTTTCATTGGGTCCGTCAAATTTCACTCCCATCAGACGAAAACAGTTCATTGTAGCCAGGCAATCTGCGCCTGTCAAAAAATTTTCAATATATGTCTCCCCTTCGGCCAGCGAACCCAGCATTACTGCCCGGTGAGAAATCGACTTATCTCCGGGTACGCAAATAGTTCCGCGCAAGCCGGCGGGGGATTTAATTCTGAATTCCATAAACTACCCCTTTACTACCTGCATTCCTTTTCTGCGCAGCTCTTCAACCGCAGAATTCTGCTCCGCCTCGGTAGCGAAAGCAACTCTGACGCTCCCGCCAACTCCTTCTCTTACTCTTAAAATCTCTATATCTGCAATATTTATTCCCGCTTTGCCCAGCTGGACAGCCAAATCGCCTATTACACCCGGCCGGTCGGGGACTGAAATCAATATCTGATAAAGCACCGGCAAATAACCCTTTGTTTTTGCCGGCACCTGCCGCCGGACTTCCCTGGCTTCCTCCAAGAGTTCTATAATCCGCGGACCGTCTTCAGCAACCACGGCGTTTTCCAATAATTCAAGCTGCTGTCTGAAAACCCTGCACATATTCAGCAGCATATCTTTATTGGAAATAAATATATCACGCCACATTGGGGTATTGCTTTGGGCAATACGTGTAGAATCCCGGAAACCGCCTGCCGCCAGAGGCAGGATTTTTTCCCTGTCGGAAAGGCTGGCCAGAGACCTGACAAGAGCAACCGCGGCAAAGTGCGGCAGGTGACTCACCGCAGCAACAGCGCGGTCATGTTCTTCAGGCGTCATCTCAATTACCCTTGCCCCAACACCTTCCGCCATATCTTTTACTCTGTCACAGGCAAACCGCGGCGTTTCCGGCAAAGGGGTTAAAATATAATAGGCATTTTCGAAAAGGTACGGGTCCGCGCCCTTTACCCCCTGCTGTTCCGATCCGGCCATGGGGTGGCCGCCCACGAAAAATACCCCCGGCGGCATCAATTCCGAGGCGAAGCGCACTATTTTAACCTTGGTGCTGCTTACATCCGTAACTACAGTTCCCTCGGACAGGCAGGGAAGCATTTCTTTCAGCAAACCGCCTACTGCTTCAACATGTGCGGCCAAAACAACCAGATCGGCGCCGGCAACAGCATCCGCCAGGTTATCCGCAGCCTTATGGATCGCCCCGCATTCAACAGCCAAACGCAGGTTTTCAGGGTTTCTGCCGACACCAACCACAGTAGACGCAAGTGAGCGGCCGATCAGCGACAGGCCCAAAGACCCGCCGATCAGTCCCACTCCAACGATAACTACTTTTTTAAACATTTATGGGTCCAACCCCTTTAAAGGAACACTCTACTTTTTTTTAGCTTTTGGTTTTTTTTCGGCTTCCTCTTTGATCAGCTTTCCTTTTTCCGCTCCGCAGGAAGAACACTTACCCGGTTTGCACCTTAACTCGACGAGGGTACCGCATTCCGAACACTTCCAAACTGCCACAGGATTCACCTCCTTGCTGCAGCTTCTTTAATATTTCTAACCGCCTGGGCAGGATCAGGGCTGCCAAAAACCGCCGAACCGGCTACAACAACATTTGCGCCGGCCTCGACAACCGAAAGGACGGTCTCAGGACCTATCCCGCCGTCAACGCTTATCTCGGCGTTATAACCAAACGTGTACAGTATTTCTTTGACAGCTTTAATCTTAGGGATGACTTCAGGAATAAACACCTGCCCGCCAAAACCAGGGTTTACAGACATAATCACAATCAGATCAACAAACGGCAGGATATATTCCAGGCATGAATGGTGGGTAGACGGATTTATCGCTGCTCCGGCCTTTCTGCCGCGGTCCTTGATATATTTCAGTGTGCGGTGAAGGTGCCTGTCAGCCTCTGCGTGAACTGTGATCAGGTCGGCGCCTGCCGCAATAAAGCTATCTAAATGCCTGCCCGGTTCTTCAATCATCAGGTGGACATCAATCGGCAGCGCCCAGTGGGGACGAAGAGCTTGTACAACCACCGGCCCAAAAGTTATATTGGGCACAAAGCAGCCGTCCATCACGTCAACATGCAGGTAATCGGCGCCGCTGTTTTCTATTTTCTTTACTTCCGCCATGAGATTTGCAAAATCGGCGGAAAGAATCGAAGGCGCTATTTTGATCATTTCAGGTATCTCCTTTCCCGCCCGGCAATTTCATTTAACAGTCTCAGGTAATTCTTATACCGCATGCTGCTGATTTCTCCCGCTTGAAGAGCTTCTTTTACGGCGCAGCCGGGTTCCTGCATATGCAGACAACCAGTAAACTGGCATGCGTATATATATGGCTCGAATTCCGGGAACAGCCCGGCGAGCTCAACCCGGTCCACTTCCGGGAGACCAAGTTTGGAAAAACCGGGTGTGTCTGCCACAAATCCTCCTTCGGAAAGAGGCAGCAATTCGACATGACGGGTAGTATGCCTGCCCGTGCCCGCTTTGCCGCTAATGGCGCCGGTCTTCAGCATCAAGCCCGGTGAAACAGCATTTAAAAGGCTGCTCTTTCCCACTCCGGAAGGACCAGCCAGCACGGTTATGCCATTTGAAAGAATTTCACGCAGTTTATCTGTTCCTGTTTTTTCCTTTGCGCTGGTCAAAAATACACTGTAGCCGATTTTTCCGTACATTGCAGCGAGTTCCTGCACTTCTCCAGTTCCGAGGTCGATTTTATTAAAAACAATATAAGCCCTGATACCCGCATCCTTTGCCTGAATGAGAAAACGATCAAGCAAAAGCGGATTGGGGTAAGGGTTACGGGTTGCCAGGACGATAACCGCCTGCTCGACGTTAACTACCCTGGGACGCAAAAGAGCGTTTCTCCTGGGGAAAACAGTTTCAACAATTCCGGATCTTTCATTCTGAATAATAAATTCTACGTTATCACCCACCAGCACACGCTGCTGTCCGATCCGGAAACGTCCCCGCAGGACACATTCCCATACTGCGTTTCCCGCCCTTATGTAGTAAAAACCGCCGTAAACCTTAACTACAACCCCTTGAGTGAGCACAAAAACCTCCTAAAAATTATTTAAAAAGCTAATCACAGGTTCTGGTCTTTAACCATCGAGCCGTCAATGTAGACCCTTATTGTGCCGCCCCCGTAATAACGGACAACCTGGGATACTTCATCGCCGGGGGCATGCGAGTTGACATAGACATCCTTCGTACCCCTTATATCTTCAAGGCTTATCCTTACATCGTGACTTCGTCCATCATCCGGAACCGGTATCTTTACTCTAACACTATTAGGCGAAGGGCCAGGCCCCCTGCTTAAGACAACCTTGACGGCAGTATCTTCCGTCACATCGCTGCCTGCTTCAGGCTCCTGCGACAAAATCTGTCCGGAAAGATAATCGGCGCTGTCAAAATCTGCCCATTCAAATTTTTCATCCAGTTTCAGATTCGTTTTGCTTAGCTCCGCCCTGGCCTGTTCTATGGTCAGGCCAATAAGGCGGGGGACCTGTGTTTTAGCTACGTTTTTACCCAGTGAAACATAAACCGTAACATAGCTCCCGGCAGGTTTTTTCTCACCGGGGGACGGATACTGCTGATATATGCAGCCTTCCGTGACGTTATCATTGTTTCCCTCTTGGACCGGTTCGCTTATTTTTAATCCTGCCCGGGTAACCTGGGCTTTGGCGTCTAGAATGGTTAATTTATACAAGCCGGGTACTTCCCGGAGATCTTTGCCCAGGCTGACAGTAAGCTTGATTAGCCTTGGCGGCTTGACTGCGGGATCATCCGGACCTATATCCTGGTCAATTACGTAACCTTCAGCCACATCGTCATTATGCTCTTTAACAACCTGAACTTTAAGTCCCAGTTCGGTGAGAGTCTTTTCAGCTTCCTCCTGGCTTTTGTTAACAATATCCGGCACTTTAATTTCGGGTATATTAAAATAAAACTTGTTAAAAGCAAAGGCAGCCCCGGCTACAATCAAAATTAACAACAGGCTGCCAATCAGCACACTCAAAGTACGCATTTTTCGTTTTTTTACAACGGCAATATCAGGTTCCTCCTTTTCTTCCTCTTCAACTAAAGGTTCAAACAATCCCGTCGCTGTATTTTCAAAGGCGCCGTTTTCCGCCGGCTCACCCTTGTTTTTTGACAACGATTCCCGTAAAAGCAGGGATAGTTCCCGCCCGTTTTGAAATCTTTTAGAAGGGTCCTTGGCTATTGCACGTAGAATTACTTCTTCCAGCTGCGGAGTTATCTTTTCATTTAGCTTTGAAGGGCGCTCAGGTTCGTCCTGAATGTGTTTTAAGGCCACTGCAATAAGGTTGTCTCCCTGATAGGGAACAGAACCCGTTAACATTTCATAAAGGACAACACCCAGTGAATAAAGGTCGGACCTCTGGTCAGCCAACTGCCCGCGCGCCTGTTCCGGTGACAGGTAATGCACCGAACCGATAAAGGAACTCGTATAAGTAAGCGTGGTTCCTGTTACATCCCGTGCAATACCAAAGTCGCTTAATTTTGCCCATCCTTCCCTGGTTATCAAAATATTATGCGGTTTTACGTCCCGATGGACTATATTATTTTCATGGGCATGCGTAAGCGCCTCACAAACTTGACACACTATATGGATTGCCCTTGCAGGGGACAAAGGTCCTTCTTTGGCAATGATTGCCTTCAGATTATCCCCGTGTACATATTCCATGACCAGGTAATGTATATTTCCTTCCTGGCCAACATCGTAAAGACTGACAATATTGGGATGGCAAAGGCTGGCAACCGCCCTCGCCTCGTGTTGAAAACGCCTTACAAAGTCGTAATCGGTTGTATATTCCGCCCGCAGAATTTTAATTGTCACGGGACGTCCAAGGGAGGCATCCAGGCCTTTGTAAACAACGGCTGTTCCCCCGCTGCCGAGTTCCTCAATTATTTCATACCTGCCCCCAAGCGTCTTACCAATCATAGTACCCAACTCCAAAAGTCTTTATGGTTTAACTTCTCCAATAAGTACAATAAGTATATTACGCAAGAATAACGGATTTTTTGTCTTATTAAATTAATCAACAGCCACTAAAACTACTGAAACATTGTCAGCTCCTCCGGCGTTTAAAGCGCATTGAACAAGCGCATTCACCGCCTGGTCAAGATCGGCGGCGTTTAAAACTACCTGCAGAATAGTTTCATCACTGACAAAACCGGATAAACCATCCGAGCATAAAAGTATTATATCCCCCGGCAAAAGCTGAAAATGATCAATATCAGTTTCCATATTCAGCTCTACGCCCAGCGCCCGTGTCAGAACATGACGGTAAGGGTGGTTCCTTGCCTCTTCTTTGGTGATAACCCCTTCGTTCTGCATCTCCTGGACCACCGAATGATCCTGGGTTAACTGAACAATAGTCCCGTTCCTGAACAGATAAATTCTGCTGTCACCTACATGAGCCAGGTAAAATGTATCACCCCGCACTATAATACAGCTTAAGGTCGTGCCCATACCGTGGTAATCCTCACTCTTGAAAGAAGCCACATAAACAGCCTTGTTTGCCCTTTTAACACCTTCCGCCAGAATCACACCGGGATCCTGGTTTTGGTCCGGATAGAAAATTAAAAAGCTTTCCAGTTCCTGCAGGATTTTGCGGCTGGCTACTTCTCCCGACCGGTTTCCGCCCATACCATCGGCTACGGCAAAAAAACCGAGCTCGGGACGGACACAAATGCTGTCCTCATTTACAGTACGTACGCTGCCAATATCGCTGGCCTGGCTCCACCTCATAAGTCCACCTCGCCATATTAATAGGTAACCGGTCTATTTTTCCGTCTTTTCCATCAGTTTCACCAAAGGCATAATCAAATCCATAGGCAGAGGGAAAACTATCGTGCTGGCCTTGTCTGTTGTAATTTCCCTGATTGTCTGAAGGTAGCGAAGCTGCATGGCTGCCGGCGCCTGGGAAATAATTTGAGCCGCCTGGGCCAGCTTTTCAGAAGCCTGGTACTCACCATCTGCATGGATTATCTTTGCGCGGCGTTCACGTTCGGCCTCCGCCTGGGCGGCCATTGCCCTTTGCATGGTGGAAGGAAGTTCAAGGTCCCGGATTTCAACCAGGCTCACCTTAATCCCCCAGGACTCCGTTCCTTCGTCAATTGTTTTTTGCAGCCGCTGGTTTATTTCTTCTCTTTTAGCAAGTATCTCATCCAGCTGTGACTGTCCCATAATACTGCGTAAGGTAGTTTGAGACAGCTGTGAAGTAGCCCGGATATAATCCAAAACATTTACCACGGATTGAACCGGGTTTACTACCTGGAAATAGATTATGGCATTTACCTTAATTGTCACGTTATCATTTGTTATGGCTTCCTGGGCTGGGACATCCATCGTTATTACCCTGAGATCAACCTTCTGCATGCGTTCAATAAAGGGAATCAACAAAATTAATCCGGGGCCCCTTGATCCTACAACGCGGCCAAGGCGAAAAATTACCCCCCGCTCGTATTCCTGCACTATCCTGATAGCCGACGCAAAAAGAACCAGAATGACAATGATCAGAATTGATGTGGTAAAATATCCCATCATCCTTACCTCCTTTTTAACTATTATTCTTTTTCATAACCGTTAATTTTAAGCCTTTTACCGATTTTATAACAACCTCTTCACCTTCGCCGACAGTTCCTTCTTCAGAAACAGCATTCCACAAACCGCCTGAAAAGATAACGATCCCCGCCGGGTTTAGCGTTGAGCGCGCAACAGCCGTCTGTCCAATTATCCCTTCCGTTCCGGTAATTACATGCCGTTTTTGCCCCCTGACAACCGCCAGAAGCAATAAACCAACCAGGGCTATGAAGAAAGCGGTTGTGACGACTATTAACCAGAGACTAATGGCAAGCCCCGTCCCGCTGCCTGAAAAAAGCAAAATTGAGCCCATCACAAATGATACGGCGCCGCCGGCGCCTATTACTCCATGGCTGGTTACAAAAGCCTCGGCGGCAAAAAGTCCGAAAGCAAGAAGTAACAGCATTATACCAACCCAGTATGCGTCAAGGGTCCCAAGTCCGTAAAGGCCCAGAAGAAGGCCTAGAGCGCCTACCAAACCCGGGAATACAGCTCCCGGGTGGTAAAGCTCCGCGATCAGGCCAATCATGCCTAAAGTAAAAAGAAGATAAGCAACTTCCGGATTGCTTATCGCCGTTAAAAATTTCTCGCGAAAGTTCATCGCCACCGGAAACAAATCTGCATTGACTGTCGTCAGGATAATTATCCTTCCGTCCCGGACAGTTAATTCTTTCCCGTTTAAATTTTGAAGCAATTCGTCCATTGTGCGGGCGCGCGCGTCGATAAGTTTAATTTTTAACGCTTCCTGATCAGAATAGGATTTGCTTTCACGTACGGCAAGCTCTGCAGCCTGAACATTCCTGCCGCGCAGCTGGGCAAGCGAACGGACCCAAGCTGCGGCGTCCTCGGTGATTTTCTGGCCCGAAACGCCGGATTGTTCAGTTTGTCCGGTACCGGCAGAAACGGGATGGGCTGCGCCAATCCTGCTCCCGGGCGCCATAACAGCATAATGAGCGGCTATAGTAATAAAGGTCCCGGCAGAACCTGCCCAGCCTCCCTGAGGCGCCACATAGACTATCACAGGCACTTCAGCGTTTAAAATATAATCAACAATCTGCTGCGTTGAACCATACAAACCGCCGGGCGTATTTAGTTTAATTATGCAGGCAATGCCTTCACTTTCAGCAAGATCAATCCCCCGCTGGATATAACTTGCCGTCACCGGCACGATTGGGCCTTCAACTGAAAGCACTACAACACGGCTGCGATTGGCGCCTGCACAGGCGGTACACGCCGGCAACAGCCAAAAAAGCAAAAGAGTCAAATAGATTAATGCTTTTATTTTTTGTCTGATCATCCGAATCCTCCCCCAAAACTTGAGATGTATTCTGACAATAATGACAATTTGAGGAAAATTGCAGATACCAAAACCACAGGTAATTATACCATGAATCAATAACCTGTACCAGATACACTGCTTGAAAAGCCTGCAGGGTCGACTGCTAAAATACATAAAAAAGAATAGGCCGGAGAAGATAAATGGTGAAAATATCCATATTGTCATGGTCCGTGGTTATAGCTGTCCATCAAAGACTATTTTCATTTTTAAATAGACCCCCATGCTGCAGCAACAAGGGAGGTCAATGCCTTAAGTGCGATTTTGAGCCTTCATTCAAAGAACGAGTGAACCCGAGGATAAGCGAGGGAATTGTTTGAGGCGCATAAGCGCCGAGTTTTGACCGAGCCCGAGGGTGAACGAGTTCGTACAAGTATAAGAGGCGAACATGAGCATGTAGGCAGTTGACCTCCCTAATGTACATCAATTTTCAGAGTAGTAGAGTAGGACTAAGAGGGAGGTTGTCCCAAGTACTGGATTTTCCTGTAAAACCGATGCTGCTCGAAACAAGAGGCAAACCATTCGACTCCAAAGATTACCTTTTCGAATGGAAAGTGGACGGTATAAGGCTCCTGATGTTCTACGACCGTAAGGCCGTACGCCTGCAAAGCAGGACAGGCAGAGATTGCACAGACGCGTTTCCCGAGCTTATACCAGAAATTTCTGCACAGGAAGCTGTCTTGGATGGCGAAGTTACTGTTCTCACCAACGGCAGGCCTGATTTTGAAGCAGTTATGCAAAGGTACCTGTCCAGCTCCGCCCGGGCAAAAAAAACCGCCTGGAAAACGCCGGCATCCTATGTCGTTTGGGATATTCTCTGGAACGATGGGAAATCTACCATGGACCTGCCGTTAACTGCCAGAAAGCAGATTCTTGCCGGTGTCCTGGAGGATAAAAACGGAATCAGTAAGATAGACTGGGTTGACCAAAGGAGCACGGACCTCTGGCATTCCATCAGGGAATTGAAACTTGAGGGAATGGTGGCCAAGAAAAAAAACAGCTACTATACACCGGGCAGAAGATCAGCGGCCTGGATCAAAATAATAAATTACCAGGAACTGGTTGTTAATGTGTTTGGATATTCAAAAAAGGACGGAGGTATTTTGGTTGGCGGGGACAGAATTCAAGGCCATGCCATCGGGATGAGCCCTGATGAAAGAGCCGTATTAAAGGAATTGCTTGACCAATACGGCAAGGTTGAAGGTCATGCGGTCTATTTATCCCCAGGCATCAAAGGACGCGTAAAATTTACCACCTGGACGGCAAAAGGCAACATGCGCGACTGTATCTGGGTAGGCTATGAAATTTAACAACCGGCAAGGATTTAAGGCCTTTGGCCCTGTTCCCCTGCCTGTTTTTACTCTTATTACTGGCTTGCCGACCTATCTACCTTTTGGCAGCCACCTTTACTTCTACTTTCTAGTGATATTTCTTTCCCTTAAAATATTGTATCTTACATCCAACTCGATCAGTTTCCTTTTGAGAGTCTTCCGTTCTGTTTCATCTGTGCTTTCTTCGATCTTTTTTTTGAGAGTCTCCATCTCTTTATTTAAGCTGACTTCCATGGGTACCAGCCCCGCGTTTTTAATAATCCTAAAGGCCATGCGCAGTTCGGCCGGGACAAATGACATATTATCAATCTCCAGGGGTTTGCCTTTTCCCGGAAGATTTTCAAACTCACCATTTTCTATGGCTTCCCTTATTTTCACCTCAGCAATTCTAGCAAGAGCTTCAAACATCTCTAATTCACCCGGCCTTTAAATATTTTTGGGCGCCTTATGTTTTGCCTATGTTTTATTGCCTATGTTTTATTGGAGAAATACTTTGCCTTCATCCCCGTCGACAACTATTTTTTGGCCTTCTTGAATAGCTTTCATGACACCCGGTACATTCACCACGGCGGGGACCCCGAACTCCCTGGCCACAATGGACCCGTGGGACAGGTATCCTCCGGTTTCCATAACCACCGCGCAGGCTTTTAAAAACAGCGGCGTCCAGCCCGGGTCGGTGGACGGCGCTACCAGGACGTCTCCCGGCTGCAGCCTGTTTCCTTCACCCGGATGGCTGATCAGCCGGGCGATGCCGGAGGCTTTCCCTGCAGCAGTTGCCACTCCTTGCAGGTAATTACCGGAATCCTGTACGACAGGCTCCGCAAAGATTGGCTCTTTTCCTAAAACAACGTCAGGCGGAGCAAGCGTCTCTTTTTCCCTCCGGCTTGCTTTTCGCGCCGCCACCAGGGTCCGCAGTCCGTCGCCGTTCCAATCCCCCTCCAGTATGGAAACCAAATCCGGCCAGGAGCAATAAAATATATCACTCTGCTCCTCAATAATGCCGCGCTGAGAAAAACGCCTGCCCAGCTCCAGGGCTATTAAACGATAAGGTTTCAGGGCCATGACTAGAACCGATTTGGTCATTTCCCGCACAGCCGCCCCCTCTTGAGCCTCCCGGATCCCTTTTCGCATCTCCGTCAGTTCGTCAGGGGGCGCCTTTTTAAGTACTTCCCGCCAGGCCCGTTCAAATTTCTCTTTTTGCATAGCTTTCCATTGATTGGGGTTTGCGGTTGCCATGCTACTCTTGATGATATCCATAAGATATGAGGGGTCTTCTTCCCAACGGGGATTTATGATATCAAGCTCGTAAACCGCCCGGTGCCCATAACCTTTGATAAACTCCCGGAATTCCTTTTTAAAAGAAGAGTTTTCCGGCAGATGATCTTCCCAGGAACGGGGGTCAAAATTGTCCCCGGTTAAATATTGGACGGCGGCTTCATCCTGACGGGCCAGTTGGGCCATCTCCATTAAGCGGTAGCCGTGGTCGGCGCTGGTTATTCCCGATTCTCCGCCCACCATTAAGCCATTTATCACGAGTATCGTTTCCGGCCCTAAATATCCAGCCAGTTTTTGCAGCAGCATCACAAACGGAAAGGTGCCAACCCCGCTTAAAAAAGTGAATTTTTCACAATATGCCTTAATGATTTGACCCAACTCATTGTATTTATCAATAAAACCTTGGTCGGGAATCTGGCTGAATCCGGATCCGATCAGGGATTCGACGGAATGAGCAACTTCGGCAAAAGTACCGGAGGCATTGGCAGCCGCCTCCATGATCAGAGATACGCCCTTCATCCCGCGGTGTTGTCTTTCCAGGCCAATCTCACCCTTATAGGGGTCGGCGTCTTCTATTTCAATCCCGGGCTGGTGCCCTCCCCAGTTGGGATTGAAATCTCTGGGCAGCATTCCGGAACAATCATAATAAGCCCACTGAAGAGCAGATACGTTGCAGTACAACCTGCCCTTGACCAGGCGCGAAAATTTAAAACCCTCCGGGATAGGATAGCCGGGTCCCGATAAAGAAGTATACTGGATAGTATCGATACCGTCCTTCATTACCCGGCGGTGCAGGGGACTGATAACCATGGGGAGAGCATCCCGGTAGTTGCCGTTGGACCATATCTGGACCTTGTTTTTTAAAGCGTCAAAGGTATAGCAAGGCAGTGCGGTAACCGGCCGGGCCTGGAGCAATACGAAATTATGCCCGTCAAAGGCCCATTCCACATCCTGGTGCTCTTCGCATTCTCCCAGGGACTCGAAAACTCGCGCCAGCAGCAAACCCAGTTTTTCGATATTCTCGTCCGGCAGAACCTGCTGCGAGGCCATATCCCCATTCGGTACAAAACGTGTTCCGCCGCCTGCGCAGGTCATGGTCATTCCCTGCTTGGCTCCTGTTTTCTTTGCTTTGAGGCGGGGCACGGCATAATAGGCCGAGGCGTCAAGATAATAGGTGTCGGGCTCTATTGCGCCGCTTACCACCGATTCTCCCAGCCCAAAGTTGGCGTTGACCACGAACAGGTCCTCGCGGCCGGTTTGTGGATCGCAGGTAAAGGCCACCCCGGCTGCCCGTGCCTCAACCATCTTCATGATCACCACCGCGGGCAGGACATCCTGGTCCGCCAAACCAAGCTTTCGCCGGTACGCTGCCGCCCGGGGCGTCCACAGGGAAGCATAGCAGTCCCTGACAGCTTCCAGTATGTTTTCCCAGCCTGTGACATTAAGAAAAGAATCGTGGACACCGGCAAAAGACGCCTGGGCGGAATCTTCCGCAGTGGCCGAAGACCGGACGGCCACCGGTTCCTCCAGTAGGCCCATACTTTTTAAGCTGGACTCCATTTCATCCCGGATATTTGAAGGGATTTGCCCGGCCTTGATTTTTTCTCTGATCAGGAGGAGTTTTTGATCAATTTCCTTTTCTCCAATGTTGTCGACAGTCGCACTTCGCGTAATTTCCGCCATGTCTTCAAATAAATTGTTTTCTTCTATAGAAATTTGATATGCCCTGGCCGCAAGAACGCCTCCTGCAGGAACATAAAATCCGTACCGGTCAAGCTTTGCCAGGTTCCACCCTTTCCCCCCGGCAGCAATCACACCGGCCTGAAAAGCCTCCGGCCAGTTGAAGAAGTATTCTCCGCTACTCTTTTCCACGTGCATCCTCCCCTAAAGATGGTTTACTTTTTAATTTTTTGCCGATTGATCCCTGCGCTTGTTTATATTTCTTTCCTCTTAACTGCCCCGTATATAAACAGGTTCACTATTTTTGCCATTTCTTTGCGAAGTTCGAACATTGACGGGTCCTTTAACCAATTCAGGACGATAACGCAGCGGGAAATATTTAATTGCTCCACCATCAGATCAACAGAAACATCCCGCCTGATTTCGCCGGCCTGCTGGCCCTGCCTGATAATCTCAGTCATAATGCTTTTTGTGCCTGTTTCGACGCTGCAGTCTCCGGATCCCAAAGACATGTTTTTTAATCGATAACCCAGACATATTCGTGTAATTTCCGGATTGGTTTCTACCCACGCATATGCTTTATCTAACGCGGCTATTAACCGTGTCCTTGTATCAGGCAAGTTTTGCAAATTATCAAAGGTCTCCTGAGCCAGTCCCTCGGAGATGGCTTTTACATATTCATCAACAATAGCCTCTTTGACAGGAAAATGATTATACAGAGTTTTCCTGGCGATGTCGGCTGCTTCGGCAATCTGTTCCATAGTCGTATTGCCAAAACCCCGTCGCTGAAATAAATCCATGGCCAGTTCAATGATCTTCTGCCGCGTCTTTTTTTTCTTCCTTTCCATCCTGTTTTCGCCGGGTACTCCCATCGACTCCATTGCCGCCTCCTATAAATATCAGGCATTCAGACCAACAGGGGACGTTAGACCAACAGGGGACGTTCTTTTTGTTGGCTACAAACTAGGAATTAAATACAATATCTACACTTAGCCCGGTGATTCGGGAAATTTGTCTTAATGATACACCTTCGATTGCTTTAATTTTTCTCAATATATCGTTTCGTTTTGCCTTTTCCATTCCTTGAAGCCTTCCGATTAATTCACCGTTCATCAGTTTTTCTATCTCTGTTTTGATTTCATTATCGGTTTTACGCAGCTTAATCTTATCTTCCAGGCATTTATCTTGATTTTCTCGCTTCATATATTCTCGAAATGCCTCTATTGCTCTCTTTCGGTCTTGATTTATAATACTCAAAGCGAAAGCTGGTTCACTTAATCCTTGCGGGTACTCCCTGGCCCCATAATAAGCATGGATACTGCTCCAGCGGTATTCTTTCGGTTCTTGAACTATTCCGGCTTTTACCGGATTGTTGTGTATGTAGCGGATTACCGTCAATAAGTAGTCGTCGTTTTCAACGCATTCACTTCCATAACGACCTTGAAAAACATGGCCACTTCGCCCATATTTTCCGTTATACCACCAAGCGTAACTAGTGCCAATCCGGCTCATGATACGCGATATCGTATCGGTGTTTTCCCTAATCAGCAGATGAACATGATTTGTCATCAAGCAATATCCGTAAACTGCAAACCGATCGTCTGATTTCATCTTTTCTATCGTTTCCAAAAAACGTTGATAATCTTCATCATCATAAAAAATATCCTGCCGGTTGATTCCTCGTAAAACAACGTGGTAAACACCACTTTCACTCCGCTTTCTTGGTTGTCTCATCTTCAACCTTACTCCTGTTATTTTTTTCGTTATAAATGTTATTTAATTTTAGAATAGCCAACAATAAGAACGTCCCTCTGTTGGAGAACGTCCCTCTGTTGGTCTGTTGGTCATTTTCGGACCCGGTCAGGGATTCGACGGACCGGGCAACTTCGGCAAAAGTACCGGAGGCATTGGCAGCCGCCTCCATGATCAAAGATGCGCCCTTCATCCCGCGGCGCTGTCTCTCCAGGCCAATCTCACCCTTATAGGGGTCGGTGTCTTCTATTTCGATTACAGGCTGGTGTCCACCCCAGCCGGGATTAAAATCTTTGGACAGCATTCCGGAACAATCATAATAAGCCCACTGCAGGGCAGATACGTTGCAGTACAACCTGCCCTTGACCAGGCGCGAAAATTGAAAACCCTCCGGGACAGGATAGCCTGGTTCCGATAAAGAAGTGTACTGAATAGTATCAATACTGTCCTTCATCACCCGGCGCTGCAGGGGACTGATAACCATGGGGACGGCATCCCGGTAGTTGCCGTTGGACCATATCTGGACCTTGTTTTTTAAAGCGTCAAATGTATAGCAGGGCAGTGCGGTAACCGGCCGGGCCTGAAGCAATACGAAATCACGCCCGTCAAAAGCCCATTCCACATCCTGGTGCTCTTCGCCTTCTCCCAGGGACTCGAAAACACGCGCCAGCAGTAAACCCAGCTTTTCGATATTCCCGTCCGGCAAAACCTGCTGCGAGGCCATGTCCCCACCCGGTACAAAACAGGTTCCGCCGCCTGCGCAGGTCCTGGTCATTCCCTGCTTGGCTCCTGTTTTCTTTGCTTTGAGGCGGGGTAAGGCAAAATAGGCCGAGGAGTCGAGATAATAGGTATCAGGCTCTATGGCGCCGCTTACCACCGATTCTCCCAGCCCAAAGTTGGCGTTGATCACAAACAGGTCTTCGCGGCCGGTTTGAGGATCGCAGGTAAAGGCCACCCCGGCTGCCCTAGCCTCAACCATCTTCATGATCACCACCGCGGGCAGGACATCCTGGTCCGCCAAACTCAGCTTTCGCCGGTACGCCACCGATCGGGGTGTCCACAGGGAAGCGTAGCAATCCTTGACAGCTTCCAGTATGCTTTCCCAGCCTGTGACATTTAGAAAGGAGCTATGGATACCAGCAAAAGACGCCTGTGCGGGATCCTCCGCTGTGGCCGAAGACCGGACAGCCACCGGTTCCCCAAGCAGGCCCATGCCTTTCAAGCCGGACTCCAGTTCATCCCGGATCTTTGAAGGGATTTGGCCGGCTTTGATTTTTTCTCTGATCAGGAGGAGTTTTTGCTCAATTTTCTTTTCTCCAATATTATCGATATTCACACTTTGCGTGATTTCCGCCATGTCTTCAAGCAGGTCGTTTTCTTCTGCAAAAATTTGATATGCCCTGGCTGTAAGAACGCCTCCTGCGGGAATATAAAACCCGTACCGGTCAAGCCTAGCCAGGTTCCACCCTTTTCCTCCAACCGCTTCCACACCGTCCTGAAAAACCTCCGGCCAGCTTAAAAAGAATATTCCGCGACTCTTTTCCATGACATCCTCCCTCTAAAAGATAGATTACTTTTTTAATTCTTCACCGATTGATCCTTAAGATTGTTTATTCTCGGCTTCCTTACCTCTTAATTGCCCCGTATATAAACAGGTCCACCATTTTTGCCATTTCTTTGCGAAGTTCGAACCTTGACGGGTCCTTCAGCCAATTCAGGACAATAACGCAGCGGGAAATATTCAACTGCTCCACCATCAGCTCAACAGAAAGATCCTGCCTTATTTCGCCGGCCTGCTGGCCCTGCCTGATAATCTCAGTCATCATGATTTTTGTGCCTGTTTCGCCGCTGCAGTCTCCGGATCCCAAAGACATACATTTTAGACGATATCCCAAACATATTCCCGTAATTTCCGGATTGGTTTCTACCCACGCATATGCTTTATCCAACGCAGCTATTAAACGTGTCCCCGTATCAGGCAAGTTTTGTAGATTATCAAGTGTCTCTTGAGCCAGTCCCATGGAGATGACTTTTACATATTCATCAACAATAGCCTCTTTGACGGGAAAATGATTATACAGGGTTTTCCTGGCAATGTCGGCTGCTTCAGCAATTTGTTCCATAGTCGTATTGCCAAAACCCTGACGCTGAAATAGATCCATAGCCACTTCGATGATCTTCTGCCGCGTCTTTTTTTTCTTCCTTTCCATCCTGCTTTCGCCGGGCATTCCGATCGACTCCATTGGCACCTCCTATTAATGCCGGGTATTGTTTGTTCGTTTTATTGGTACATCGATCTATCATTAGAAAACAAATACTACTACTACTACTACTACTACTACTACTACTACTACTACTACTACTACTACTACTACTACTCCTACTACTATACATTATATACTATTATACATTGTGTAATTTCATTAGTATTATCCACCCTCATTATCAATGTGTCAATACCCAATACCGCCGCCGGGATGCCGTTATTGTAAACCGGGCAGAAGATCATCTACCTGGATCGCAAACTACCGGCGCGACATACAACGGCACTGTTTCCCTGCCTGTTAAACCAGTTTTGATAATAAAAAGCCCTGAAAGATTATTACCTTCCAGGGCGATGAAGTAGTAATTTCATTTCATGTGCTCTATAAAGGTCCTATACATGATCCAAATCCATGAAATGATAAAAATCACCCAAAACTAGGACGTATAATTCAAGAAAAAGCTTGAGAAATAGGAGCCAAGAAGAATGCCGAAGGAAATAAGAGTGATTTTCAAACAGGCAAAGTCTGCAAGAGGGGAACTAAATATATCATACGAGGAGATGAAAGCATGCAGGAGAAAGATATGGTAAACGATGTCCTGTCTATGATTAACAGCAGTTTGACAGGTTATGCCGCTGTTATTGCCCAGTGCTCTGACCAAAATCTAAGGCAAACAATACAACAAATCAGAAATGCCGATGAGCAGTTTCAATATAATCTGTATAAGGTTGCCGAACAAAAAGGCTATTATAAAGCCGCCCAACACGCAACACCAGAGGAAATTCAACAGGTCAGTTCCCTTTTTCGACAATAGCCTTTTAAATACAAGACAGTAGTGTCACTATTTTTTATTGTTAAACCCGTCTGATGGCTTCAGGTGGGATTTACCTTTTGTAACAGTATCTGACCCCAGTTTTGAACACCGTTTTGAACGCCTGTCCACTTCCGCCATGGCCGGCCTGGCGTGTTATATCGCCATATTTCGCCTGGCTGCCATCTTTACTATGACCCTGTTCCCCTGCCTGTTTTTACCCTTATTTTACTGCCGTTTGCAGATAAGATTATTGCGCCGTCCTTGTCCGTCCGGTAGACGGGGATATTCAAATCTTTGAGCAGTTTTACTGTTTCAGGCCTGGGTAGAAAGAAACGGTTATGGTTCCCTACGGAGATCAGGGCAAGTGAAGGGTGAACCCGCTCAACGAAGGGCCTGATCAGCTTGCTGCCGTGGTGAGGCGCTTTAAGAATATCAGCTCTAAGATCAGCTCCCGATTTTAAAAGGCTTTCCTGAGCTTCAACTTCTATGTCCCCGGTTAGAAGAAATTTTTGTCTCCCGTAGCGGATCATCAAAACCACCGAGCTGTTATTTTCATCATCCGCCTGGTAAGACCGTGCCGGTGAAGGGCTTAGGACCTTTATTTCCACATCCCGATCAAGCAGCAGCCTGTCTCCCTCATTAACGGCTTGAATAAGGATCCCCTTTTTCCGGAAACCCTCCAGAAGGCGGGAGTATGGATCTTCTTCAGGCGAAGCCCCGGAAAGCGAATTTGCTTTTTGAGCGGCGGAAGATACTATTACTAGAGCTGCCGGAATGCTGTTTACCACTGCCGCGGCGCCCCCCGCATGATCCTCATGAGAGTGAGTGAGCAACAAGGCATCCAGCCTGCGTACTCCCAGCCTTTGCAGGTAAGGCAGAACAACCTTGCTTCCGGCTCCTTCGCCGGTAGCAAATTCACCGTCCCATCCACCGGTATCAACCAGCATGTTTTTTCCCGAGGGGAATTGAATCAGAATGCTCTCCCCCTGTCCGACATCAATCATATGCATAACAAGTTGTTTTTCTGCCGGCGTCTTGAAGAACAATAAAGATATCACCGTCACGGCCAGAATAAGAATTAAAACAGCCGTGTTTCGCTTTTCAGATAAAAACCGGACTATGATTGAAGCATTCTTTTTGTTGAAAATTCTTGCTGAAAAAAACAAAACAATAAACCAGACAGGTATGACAATTAGAGGAGGGCTGGGCACGGAAATAAACGAACCGGGCAGGCTGTTCAACAAAGAGACAACCGCGATAAATATATCTAAAACTGCAGACGTACAGGCATTGATCAAGCCGGCCAGAAAAACAGAAAAAAGACCCAAAATACCGGAACATACACCTAAAGCCAAAATTAAAGTGGTTAAAGGAACGGCTAAAATGTTGGCCAACATGGAGACGGGTGAAAAAAGATTGTAATACAGGGCTACGAGCGGCAGTGTGGCCAGTTGCGCGGCAAGTGAAACCCAAATGGTTGCCTGAACCCAGGCGGGCCAGCGGGTATGCTTTTTTAACAGTTCGTCAATAACCGGACCGAGGTAAAGTATTCCCCAGGTGGCGGAAAAAGAGAGCTGAAAGCCAATATCATAGATAGCCGCAGGTTTCCAGAGCAGGATTATCAAAGCAGCCAAAGAAAGGGTCGTCGGCCAATCCTGTTTGCGCCCCAAGCGATGCGACCAGAGAAACATTAAAGCCATCAGGGCTGAACGGGTCACCGCCGGACCCATGCCGCAAAAAAGTGAATAAAGGACAACCAGCAAAGATATCAGCAAGGTACCCTGAATACCCGGGATGTTCAAAAGTCCGGTAAGAGCAATTGCCCCGGCTAAAACAAGACCCACGTGCATTCCCGAAACGCTTAAGATGTGAACGATTCCAGTCTGGCTGAATGCTTCCCACAGGTTTTCCGGGATCTGGCCCTGGGTTCCGAAAACAATCCCGTTTACCAGGGCGGCCTTGTCGTCCGGCAGGGTTTGCTGCTGTACCATAATGATTTTTTTCTTTAAAAGCAGCAGTTGACGCATAAACAGATTGCCCCTGACACCAAGCAAAACAAAATCTTCAGAACCGGAAGCCCTTAAAATCACCCCTATTCCCTGCCTGGTCAGGTAAGTTCTGTAATCAAATTCACCTGGATTCCCGGGCTCATCGGGACGGACCAGCAATCCGTGAATCCTTAATAAATCTCCAAAGCAGTATACTTTGTCCGGCTTCGGCGCCTGCACCAACACCCTGGCTTTTAAACGGCTTTGCTCTTCCCCAATTTTTATCCCGGTCAGATCCAGTTTATAGAAGACCTTATCCTGCCTTAAATCAGGTTCAGAACAAACCACCCCCTCCAAAGTAACCCAGTGGCCGGTATACCGGAATAGATCAGGGTTCACCCGGTTGTTGGAAATAGTCCCGTAGAAAATGCCGGTCAGGAAAAATAATAAAGAAAAGACGATGCCGGAAGCCTTCCACGAAAAGAGATACCCTGTTACGGCGGCAAAGAAGGCAATGCCCAGCAGCAGCAAAAGGAAACCCGGGGAAATATTGAGATAGCCCGACAATACTATCCCGAAGATTAAAATACTGGTAAATAACAAAATCGGCCTCGAAACCAAAAAACATACCACCCGAGTATAATTACAGCCCATTTATAAAGCTGGCGCCGGAAATTGCCCACAACTGCAATATTTAATACTATAGGATCGCAAGAAGTTTTTCCTTCAGGGAAAATGTCGATTATTGTAGAGAAGCAAATTTTTATTCATAAAAACATAAAAACCCCGCCGACATATGACAGGGTTTCAGACTTACTTATTTTCCCCAGTGGTTTAAAGAACGTCGTTGTTCACTGCTCTCCCAACAAAAAAGAAAAGGCGCATCATGGCGCCTTCAAAAAGTTTTCCTAATCTCCCCATCTCCCCGATTTTTTAAATCACTTTTTCAACTGTCAAGTTCATGTATCAATACCTTAAAGTATTCTGAACTCCTTGGGCTTGGAATTAACGTTACTATGTGATTATGATGATTATCAAAGTCGTAATTGCAGTAACATCCTAATAAATTAACCGAAAGCAGTCCTCCTATATTTAAATTATCACCATCTATACTTACAGTTGCCGGATATTTTTCGATTGGGTTTTCCACATCATGATACGCCACTACTCTGCAAGATTTGCCTTTGTTAAAAATCTGTCTCAACCTATCCTTGGTTACCGCTGACCCGCCAATCATCCCCACATGTCATCCCTCCCCAGATAGATTAATAATTATATAGTTCGACGGGCGGGGTAATATTCCTTTCGGTTTTGACTGATAATTTATAATAATACTTTTTCCCATTTTAAGAATCTGCCTTATTATTTAACTATTCTCAAAGATATTAAAAATACATGAAAGTTTAATAATTATAGTTTGAAAAGCTTCTTCCGCTTATGTTAGAATATTTAAAAATCGCTAAAATAATTTAACAGTCTAAAAAAGGACAGATCTGCTTTTCTTCACGAAAAAACTTAAGGAGGAACGACTTTGAAAATAATTATAGAATCAGGAGCAAGTTCATGGCAGGCAACAATTAACCAGACACCTACAGGTCAGTTAATCTTCGAAGCGCTGCCTTTCAAGTGCACAGCAAACCGCTGGGGTAAAGAGATATATTTCATCATACCTGTAGCAGCAGATCTCGAACCGGGTTCGACAAATGTAGTTTCCAAAGGAGACCTGGGATATTGGCCGACAGGAAATGCTTTCTGTATTTTTTTTGGGGCAACCCCGATCAGCGAAGGAAACAAAATTGTCGCGGCTAGCGCTGTAAATATATTTGGCAGCATTGCTGGAGACCTGGAAAGCCTTGATCAAGTCGCAGACGGTGATGAGATATATGTAAAAAAAGCATAAAAGAAATACACCTGTCCAAAGGGCACACCCTTATCAACAGCGAACGGCTTTGTCCATCAAACCAGTTTAAAGATCTCCCTCCTCAGGCACAATGCAAATAAAAGAAAGTTCCGAATCACCTTCGTTGATAAATTGATGTTCTATTCCTTCAGGTATATAGGCGACCGATCCCTTTTGGACAATATGCCTGGCGTCGCCAAGGAAAAGAACCCCTTTCCCGTCAATAACGTAATTTATATGCGGCCAGCCGTGAGCATGTCTTGGTGTATAACCTTCTTTTTCAATTGTAAAAACACGCATGACCCATCCGTCCCAACCATGTTCCGGGTCTATTACCCTTTGTTTGCTTACATTTTGAGCGCCTTGTGTTTGGACCTTTTTCTTTTCAATATTTTCTAAAGTGTTCACATACATAACATAAAAACCCTTCCTGACCTTCTAAAAACTAAACGTTTGTTATAAATTTAAAGGATTCTTTGAGAATTGTACAGCCTAACCATTTGCAATGATATTAGTATAATAAAAGCTGAACAGGAATAGTTCCGGCAACAAAGTAAAAACCGGCTTTTAGCCGGCTCTGTAATAAGTCTGTCAACCATAACCATGGCTTGTCACTTTCCCTCTCAACAATTCGAAACGGGCCTGAGCAGATACCTTTTTCTAGGCACCGCGGAATACCTCCTCTTATTGAATCAAAAAGCGTTTCCAGCTTTTTAATCAGTCGCATGATATGATACGTTAAAAACAACTTTAGATATTACCTGAGATAAAAAAGCCCCGTCCAAACGGACGGGGGGGGCTGCTTTTTAAGACCTTGATCACCGGGCTGAAAAATGTGATCTGGTCTTTCCGGGAATACCACTACGGCTATTGCAAAACTGAAATTTATGTAAATAGGTGTCTTTCATATATCTTTACTAATTTGAATTGCCGCTGCCACCTGCCCCGCTTACCGGAGCCGATCCGGGGCCTTTACCTTCCCCACCGGGACCATGGCCGCCAGGCCCATGGCAAAAACCAAATCCAATAAACCCGCAATCCTCGCCGGAATTAATTTTTTCGATCATTTTGCCAGCTTGATCCTGAGTGATCGTGCCGGCTTCTACGGCGCCATCAATCATTTGCAATTGTGTTTCCTTCAGCGCTTCTTTTACCTGGTCCTCGGTCACGCCAAGATTGTCCGCAAATTTTGATATAAAGCTTTGATACATGGCAGTCATATCCGGTTTATCCGCAGGCGGATTACCTGCTTTGCCGGAATTAGTGCCGGCAAGAGCAATGCCGGCCATAATATCCCCATAACAACAACCACAGCTAAAAGAACAGCTCCTAGACGCCATTTAAAACGCTTCATACATTACCTTCTTTCGTTTTTTAATTTTATCCGGTGCACCATAGTTAAACAATACCATATAAGATTCTAAAAAATCCTTAAAGGGCGCTTAAAGAATTGTGGCATCTATTCTTACAAAAAGCCTAAAATATATGACGCATAATCTCTCTTAAAATATTTCCAGCCCGCAAGTAAGAAAGCTGACTTACGCCAGCTTTCTTACGATTACACGCAATAATTAAGATATACTCCACCTTATAAATCAGCCGGTAAATCCCCTGTACACACACGTCCCCCTGGGAAGTTTCCTTTAGATTGTGATTTTGTCTTTTATATCCTCATAGCGCTTATCCCCGATTCCAGAAACATTTTTAATATCTTCCGGAACCCGGTAAGGGCCGTTTTCCTCCCGGTACTGAATAATCCTTCCGGCAAGGGCGGGACCAATACCGGGCAGTGTCTCGATTTCAGTTTGATTTGCAGTATTAATGTTAATCAAGCCGCCCTGCGTACTGCTGTTCATTTCTGTTGACTGGCTGCTGCCCGCCGGGGCGCTGAACAAAGCTGAATTCCCGGTTTGTACGGTCTGTTGCAGCTCAAAAACGGTTATTTTCTGCCCGTCTGTGAGCGTCGCAGCCAGATTTAAAGAGTTTAAGTCTGCTGTCGGCAAAGCAACGGCCATAATGACTGCATCGTTTACCCGGCAACTGGCATCCAGTTCATATACGCCGGGTTTTTGCACCGCTCCGGCAATATGCACCTTTATTTTTCCCGGGGGGCTGTTCTTGTCTTCTTCTTCCGACTGTACAACTGTATTATCACTGTTTGTTTCCGCTTTTGACAGCTGCCAGCAGGCATACCGGTAGCCCGCTCCAAAAAGCAGCACTGCCGCTATAATTAAAATAACTAATTGCTGCCGCCGTTCCAACTGAAACATTTGTGCCACATTTACTCCCGGACTTTGTTGTTATTTGAAAAGGCCAATCCTGGCAAACCTTTCGTGGATTTCCTCAGCTCCGTTAACCATGCGGTCAATAACTTCCTTAACCGTCGGAATATCGTGGATTATTCCTGCAATCTGGCCGCAGTATGCCATTCCGGCGTTCAGTTCTCCATCAATAACCCCCTTGCGGTAGCTGAAGCCGCTGATCCAGCCGGCCAGTTCGCCGATTGTCGCACCTCTTGCTTCAAGTTCCAGTGTTTTTTGTACCGCAAGGTTAATTAAAGTCCTGTGCGTATTTTTAATCGAACGCTGCGCAAGTGTCGTCTGGTATTCTTCGGTCCTTAAGATCCAGTCCTTATATTTGGGGTGTGCGGGGCTTTCCTGGGTCGTAACGAAGCGGGTTCCCATAAGGACTGCCTCGGCGCCGAGCGCAAGCGCCGCCACAAAACCGCGGGCATCGGCAACACCTCCTGCCGCTATGACAGGTATTTTCAGAACGTCAACGGCTTTAGGTACGATTACCATTGTCGATACGTCTTCCATGCCCACATTCCCGCCGTTTTCGATGCCCAGCATAACCATCGCATCCGCTCCTGACCTTTCTCCGTTTAAAGCATGCCTGATCGTGGTGGCTTTCGCCATTACCTTCACTCCACCGGCATGCAGGGCGGGAATGACTTCCGCGGGGCTTCTGGCGCCGGAAACTTCGGCAATTTTTACATGCTCTTCAACAATAACTTGAACAAATTCATCGTTCGGTGTTTTTCTCAGTGTCGGGTTCAAGCTTAAGTTTACGGCAAACGGTTTGTCGGTCAGTTCCCTCAGTTTTAGTATTTCTTTGCGCAGGCCCTCGGCGTCAAACAGGTTTGCAGAGGTTATAATCCCTAATCCGCCAGCATTGGAAACAGCAGCGGCCAACTCGGCCCTGGTTACCCAAAGCATTCCCCCGCAGATTATTGGGTAGTCTATTCCGAACATTTCGGTAACTCTGGTTTTAAACAATGCCTGCAACCCCCCTTAATTAAGGTAATAAAAGATTAAAAGTTATTTTTTAAAAATAATAACATTAATCTTTTTATTAGTGAAGATAGAAAATTCTTAATTGGCTGCTCATTAATCAAATTAATCAATGCGCATCCGATGCAGGATTGCTTTTTTGGCGGACGCTTCCAGGCTGTCATCAAGGGGCTCAAGCAGATGAGAAAGGCCGCGCCTTTTTAAAGCTGCACTGATTAGATAATCGGTCAGTTCCGGATTTTTAGGAAGCAAAGGCCCGTGGAGGTAAGAGCAAAAAACATTCTTATAACGGGCGCCCTCTAAGCCGTCCTCACCGTTGTTCCCATAGCCGGAAAGCACCCGCCCCAAGGAAGCGACATTATTCAAGTAAGTCTTCCCGGCATGGTTTTCAAAACCCGCCAGTTTATATTTTTTTCCATCAAGGTTTATTTCTACGGCAACATTGCCGATCATTCTCTTTTCACCCGCCTGTGTGTAGAGGTTCATTAAACCAAGCCCGGGGATCACTTTTCCGTCGCCCGTCAGATAATAGTTCCCCAGCAGTTGATAACCCCCGCAGATCGCCAGCACAACCAGTCCTTCCTCTATCGCCTCGCCGAGTTCCCCGGTCCTGCTCTTAAGATCTTCAGCCATCAGGCCCTGTTCACGGTCGGACCCCCCTCCCAGGAAAAGAAAATCCATTTCTTTAAAATCAACATTTTCCCCGGGACGGACCTGATGTACAAATACGGGCAAATTACGCCAGCGGCAGCGGGCTGTAAAAGCCAGTACATTGCCCCGGTCACCATATAAGTTAAGCAAATCCGGATAAAGATGACAAACTTGAATCATTCCGGTGGAGTTCTTCTCCTTACGCAACATACTTTCTCAGCTCTTTTTCAACCGGCCACAGGGCAGTATAGGTTGCCAGAAGATATGTATGCTGTGCCTGACCACCCATGATGCGCCTGACTGCATTGCTGTAATCCGGTTCGACAATTATCTTTTCAGCCGGCACACCGGCATATTTCAAGCGCACACCCATCTCCTGAGCGCGCAGGCCCGCGCAGACGAAAATATTAATTTTTCCGTGTATCTGTTCCAATATTTCAAAATCGACATCCCACAGCCAGGAAATGTCCCGTCCGTCTGCCGCCTGATCATTTATGGCAATTAAGACATCCAGCGGCCCTGTAGAGGAAAGCAGGTACATCAAGCCTTCGCCAAAACCGGTCGGGTTTTTAACCAGGTTGAGGACAACCTTTTTGTCAGGACAGTTGAATTCCTCCATCCTTCCGGTAGCCGGCCTGTAACTTTTCAGACACATACTCATCTTTAACGGATCTCTTTCTAAAAGAAAACCGGCGGAAAAAGCCGCCAGCGCGTTGTAGATGTTATAGAGCCCGCCCAGGGGCAAGTTTACAGGGACACTGCCCCCGGGGTAACGTATAGTAAAGGAGAAATTACCGTCGGAAGCAGCGGCTCCACAAGCTTCAACTTTTCCGGGAGGCCTGTGAAAGCCGCACTTATTACACTGAAAATTACCCAGCTGGCCATAATGATAATAGGAATAATCCAGCCTTTCGCCGCAAAAGGGACAAAATCTTGCTTCCCGGACGCGGAACCCTCCTTTTTCTGACAGGCCGGTATTTTCCCCCAAACCATAGAAGAAAGCAGGTATCCCGGAATTAATCTGGATTTTTGCAACAAGGGGATCATCGGCGTTGAGAACAAGTTTTGGTTCCGGAATCATTTTTAAGGCATCTTCAACGAATTTAATTGTCTTATCCAGTTCACCGTACCGGTCAAGTTGATCCCTGAAAAAATTCGTCACGATTACTATTCCGGGTTTTATTATTTTACTTATTATCGGAAAGAATGCCTCGTCAACTTCCAGACAGGCGTAATCGCAATTAACTTTTCCTCCAAGGCTGGCTTTTTCAATAAAGGCTGCAGTTACACCGCCGATCAGATTTGCCCCGATACTGTTTGCAACTACCCGGTAACCGGAACTCGACAGTATCCCAGCCAGCATGTTATTGGTCGTTGTTTTGCCGTTCGTACCGGTAACCAAAATTGTCCCCAGTTTTGTCTGGCCGGCCAGCGTTTCTAAAATTTCCGGGCAAATTTTCAAGGCTACCACTCCCGGCAGCGAAGAACCTTTCCCTTTTCGAAACAAACGGCTTAACCTATTGGCTATCCTGGCCATAATTATGGCTGTCGAAATTTTTAACATTGCTATTCAACACCTTTTCAATCTTGCGTCAAAAAAATCCCTGCGCATGACCGGCTATACTTATTGTTATTATATTAAAAGTTTTACCAGAGTGGTTGTAATTCCTGCCATTTACTTAAATGTTTCCAGTTAGATACGTAGCGGCATGGATGTCTATCAGGAAATTGTCTCATTTGAAGCTTTGTCCGGTTTCGGAAGAGCAGTCAGAAAACTGACCACAGTTATAAAGGCCGCAAAAAACATAACCCCCTTGTAACCGATGCCCTGAGCCACTGCTCCACCAATGAAAGGACCCAGTGCATTGCAAAGGTTAATAGTGGACTGGAAAATACCGCTGGCCGTACCTTTATCCTCACCGCTGCCCAGCACAATCAGCAAGGCGCCAACGTATAAACAGGACCAGGAAATACCCAGAGCTACCTGAACTGCAATCAGGTGCCGGTAATTATTTATAAATCCGTAGGCAAGAAAAACCAGAATTGAAAGGATCTGTCCCAGGGCAAATACTTTATTTTCATTGAACTTTTCCACATAACGCATTGCTATAAACTGAGCGCCGAAATTAATGCTCCAGAGCAACCCTATCCAGTACCTGTCGGCCCCTATAGAAGCAAGGTAAAGGGGCATGATCAGCCATACTGCCGTTGCTCCCAGATGGCGCAGGAAAATAGCCAGGTAAATACGGAAATTGCGCCGAATGATCCCTAAAAAATCCGGCGCTTTTTTCCTTTGTCCAAGTTCTTCCTTTAGACATAAAGACACCAGAAAAGCCACCAAGCACAAAATACCGCTTAAGAAGAATAAATGGTTGAAATCCTGTATTATACCGGCAGTCATTGCGCCGGCTATCCATCCCAAAGCGCCGTATGAACTGAATTTGCCAAGTTGGCTTACCGATTCATAAGCAAAAGCAACCAGCGCCGCCGACACTACACCCATGGCAAAACCTACGAATGACCTGGCCAGCATTAAAAGCAATACATTACTGGCCAAAAGTTGGAGTAAAAAAGCCAGACAGGCTATTAAGAAGCCATAACGAATTAAGGGTAAGCGGCCCAGTGTATCTGAACGCCAGCCAAAAAAAAGCGAGGAAAGCATGAAAGCGGCGCCGTAACACGTGCCTATCAAACCCACTTGAAAATCAGATGCTCCTAATTGAACACCCAGCAAAGGAAGGAATATAATGGAAAGTTCGATAGCAAAGTAGAGCAAAAAATTTATTAGGTTAATAATTAACTCCGGGGAGTTCTCCTTCAAAGATACAGAAAAAGTATGTCTCAAATTGTTGCCTTCCTGCTTTTTAAAAACATTATCGTCCAGCAAATATTATCATATTATTATGTTCTGAACCAGAACAAAGCTTGACATTTAGAACAGGTTTTTTACTTGATTTTTATCGCAATAATACCATATTATGGTAGTTTGCTTGAGTCTTAGGAAAATCAAATGTCGAAAATAACCTGCTGAAATGTCATCTGTGAATTAAAATCTGTGGATAATGTGGATAAGTCTGTTGATAACCTCTAAAGGAAGGCTTTTTTTTGTTATGAAAATTTGTACTTTGAATAAAATGTCATAATTGGTATTTTTCTTTACAATAGATTGTCGAAATCTAGTATGAATCTTGCACTAAGGGTTCAGAAGTTATGCAATTCAGATCAAGCCCCCGCCCAAATTTTGTTAACAAAGTTGTCCCGTCTGGACCGCTGTGGATTCTTATAACCGCATTATGTCTTTCAGCTATGCTGTAACAAACCGACAAACCTAACCCGGTACCGTTTTTTTTGGTTGTAAAAAAAGGTGTGCCAATTTTTTCAATTAACTCAGTGTCAATTCCCCCTCCCTGATCCTGGACTGCCATAACTATATCTTCGTCATCCAGATAAGTCCTGATAGTTAAGATACCCCCGTTGGTCATTGCCTCAATGCTGTTGCGGACGAGATTAAAAATAAGCTGACGGATTTCCTTCTCGTCCAGGGGCAGATCGGGGATCTTTTCAGTTTCAACAACCAGTTTAACTCCAGCCTTTTTAACGTCTGCCTGAATTAAGGGGTACGCCGACTTGATAATGTCATTTAGATTTTGAATTTTTAACTCTATCGCTTTATGTTTCGACAGTGAGAGATAATCTGTAACTATAGAGTTAGCTCTGTCAAGCTCGTCAATCATTAGGTCAAACACATCCTTAAAGGACATGCACTCCTTTTTGTCACTCAGGTATTGCAGGTACCCCCGTACAGTTGTCATAGGGTTCCTTATCTCGTGAGCAATTCCAGCGGCCATTTGCCCAATCAGGTTTAAGCGTTCCAAACGCTGCATTTCCTTTTCAAATTTTCGCAAGACGGTAATATCGTAAACCAGCATTAAAAGACAGAGCTGGCCCCGAATGTTGATCAAAACCCCTGAATACAAACCTATTCCGCTTTCTCCCGACTTTTTACAGTATTCAAGCTCATAATTGTAGATGTGGCCATGTTCCTTGATCCTTCCAATGATCCGGGAATAATCAACGGGATTAATTAAATTAATATCAAAAAAGGAACGGCCGATAATCTCTTCCCTGCTATAACCGCAGTTCTCCAAAAAAACTTCATTTGTGTCAATAATTTTTTCGTCTTCCAGCGCAATCAGGGACATTGAAACAGGATTTGCCCTAAATACATTTGAAAAACATTCTTCTGACAGGCGAAGCGCTTCTTCAGATTTATTTCTTTCGATAGCGCTGATTAAAATATCTCCTGTCACCTTAAGGAGCATGATAATTTCATCAGTCCATTGCTTCCCCGGTTTTTTAGCTTCCGCTCCTATAAAACCAACTAATTTATTTCCATAGATTAAAGGAGCCGCAATAACCGATTGAACTCCCAAAAATAAAAAAAACTCTTTTTCAGCGCTTGCTTCAAAAGGCAAGTCCTTGACGTTGGGAATATGGATACTCTCAAAACTGTTTAGTTTACTCCACCACCAGACATGTTTTTCTGCTGACAGATTCCCGTTTAAAGGTAGAGGTGAATACTCTTCAGCAAACCAGTTATAAAAAGTGTACTCATTTGACCCGCTTTCAGGGAAATACGCAACGTAAACCCTGTCCGCCCCGCTAAAATCCCCAATGATTTTTAAAGCGTTGTTTATCCCCAGGTTTATCTCTTCCAAGGCAAGGCTGATAAATTTTGTCGATATGTTAGCAATTATCTCCTCCAGCTGAAGCCGGTACTGCAGCCGTCTTTGCTGCTGGGCTTCCAGGTCGGAAAGCCCCCCGATAAACCAACCGACAACAAACATAACGCTGATCAAAATAAGCACCGGCTCCAGCCAATTAACATGCAGGGAAGGATTGATAAAAGGGAATGAAATCTGGTGTACTATAATTATAACAGCACAGATGAAGGCCATAATCATGCCGGCTGCCTTGCCTAAAACCGAGGCGGTAACTAGAATAGGCAAAAAAAAGATTATCCAGCCGTATGGAACGTGACTTCCGCCTGTAAACAAGGCAAATATAGAAATTATCAAGGGAAAGGCAACATAAACGAGATCAATCCAGGAAAATGATTTATTTCGCAGCGGAAGGGATGTGTTTTGAACATACAACAATACTGCGCCAAAAATTAGAAGTGTAATTAAGATTAAATACCTTATATTTGAGGCCGGATAAATTTCCTTGGGAAGAAAATTGCGATCCAGGATAAAAAAACAAATCAGAATCAGCAGTGAAAACATATGCGTAGCGCTTATGTATTCGCGTAATTCTTTTGTTTTTTCCTCTTCGAAATTCATCCTACTTTTCTCCCGGCATTGTCTTTCCACATAAATCTTTTTTAAAAAAGTTTATACTGTCAACGCAAGAAAAAAAGAAATGTCCCGGTTTACTAAGAATAAAGGAAACCCATAAAATACTTAAAGACAGACAAAGTTGAATTTCGGCGGCCTTCACCCAGGAACTTAGATGCAAATAAAAAATAATCGCAGCAAGTATTGCCATTATAAAAACAGAAAGTATTTTTAATCTTTTCCTTCTCAACGGTGATATTATCGGCGCATTGGGTGAATCAACGGGAGCCTTCAAAAGAACTGACAAAAAACCTGTGCCTATTGCTAAAAAGCATATTAGATTATTATAAAAAGAGGTATTATGCAGTGACAAAAAGGCGGCAAAAAGGGCAAGCAAGGGGAAAATAATAATCGAGATCAACGCGCACCGCCAGGCGGAGTCCGAATGAGCCCCGCCCGCCACCTGCCTGAAGATTGCGATCGTAATCAGGCAGGCCGCTGTACCCTTAAAGACACCAAGTAAAAAGCCCAGCAAAAGCGCAAAAAGAATATTAGCCGCGTTAAGGACAATGAGTTCAATCACATATGCCAAAATGTCCTCCTGCTCGGGCTGGAGTTCAGCTTTTGCAGCCAGGTATCCCGCGCAATATCTGCTGAATGGAAGATAGCTCATAATTTCCATGCTTCCCGGTCAGGTTTTATATATTTTGTAGTTATTATAGCGGCAAGAATCATTAGAAAAGCCTGCAGCAGGCCGGAAAACAGCCATAGCAGGTTGTTTGAGCTGAGTGCCTCAATGCTCATACCTGAACCCCAAATAAATATCTCAACAATGACAGGTTCAAGGATAGCAAGCAGGGCTGTGCTGGAAAAGACAATAATAAAACTTTTACTTAGCGGGACTTTTGTACTTTTCGAAATTATCAATACCAAAACTAGTAATTCTACGATTAAATGAGTAAATAAAGGAACACCAGGCAAATTTCTGATCACATAACTAATTATTGCCAGCATGAACCCCGCCGGAATTATCCTTCCCCAGCGCAAGGGAACCGCCCCGAGGGCCAAACTTAAAGCAATCACACCGACTACTTCAGGAACACCAGGCGCTAGAAACAACAAAAATTCTTCCCATTTCATCTTGACGCTCCAAGTACTTTATCCGGTCTTTAAAATCATGACTTACCCAGTGTATTTCAATAAATATTACCAAATCCCTTCAATATATTAATAATTAATAATTTATAAAATAAAAAACCTCTCTGGCAAGTAGCTGCTTTTAATTCAAAAAAAGGAGATTGAATAACTCAATCTCCTTTTTTTGTGTTAGTTACTTCCTCAGGATTTCAGGCACTTTTGGTTGGTAATGACTTATCCAACATGCTGAGGAGGACATAATTGCCGCTGAAAAGAGTAATACGGTCGTTGAAATTGAAGCCGGTAAATACATTAGCTTTTTCAATTCTTACACCTCCTCTCTTTTTTTTAATAAGAACCCCGGGTTCATTGTTTAATCAAAACCTGAATCTGGTAAGATCCTGCTTTTTCCACGAATTCTGAACAGGTTTATAGAATTTTAGAACCAGTTCCGCAAACAGGATCATTAAAAAGGCGTGTACTAAGCCTGTCATTACTAAATAGACGTTGCTGTTCAACAGTAAATGAACATTTACCCCACCCATGGTCAAACTGAAATAATGAGTAAAATACTTGAGTACAAGCAGGATAATCAGGCTTGCCGAAACAATTATTATACATTTAGTCAAGGGGACAACGGTCAATTTTGAAATGACTATCGCCAGTAAAACTATTTCAATTAACACTAGTGTTCCATAATCAAAAGGTAAAAGCCTGAACAAAAAAAGAACCGCTGTCGCAATAAGGCTAATCACAACCACCCTTCCCCAAAGCAGGGACGCCTGACCGAACACTAAACTTAAGGCAATCACTCCGATTGTTTCAGGAAAATCATTTAAAACACGTAATAAACTAGTCATTAATCTCTTCTTCTTCTTCTTCTCCTTGTTTTTGTCTTAAATATGCCTGATATGAATATGTTACTACATATGTAACTATATACCTTTATAAATAATTCCAAATTATATGATAATTTGTGACAGATTACGCCATTCATGAATCTGATAATCCTTTGTCTTTGATTAAAAAAAATATGTTAACATAAGAATATTAAATAATTTTCAGGAGGAATGATCTTTGAGTTTAAATGACGCAATGCTGCTGGTTGCTGAATTAATGGCTATATCCGCGCGTACAGCTCCAAAGGGAGGCGGACACGACTGTTTGGAAGTAAAAGTGCTCAATGAAAATGAGAAGCTTTCCCTGGCGGAAGCGATGGTGAGCTATGGCAGTGAAATAAAAAAAATTAATTTTGACCGTGATGCGGAAAACGTGCGGAAATCTGATGCTATTCTCCTTATCTCAGTTGATCAGAACAAGCCACTTGGTTTGAATTGCGGAGCATGCGGATGTGAAACATGTAAAGAAATTGAAGGTAAAGAAGGATCGGAATTTTTCGGTCCTATTTGTGCCTGGCGGTTGATCGATCTGGGTATTGCGCTGGGCTCTGCTGCTAAAACAGCCAGCATGTTAAATGCTGATAACCGTATTATGTACAGGATAGGCGTGGTCGCCCGCAAGATTGGGTTGAGCAAAGGATCCGTCGTTGTTGGAATTCCGATCTCCGCCTATAGTAAGAATATTTACTTTGACAGACAACTATTTTGAAAATCAACTTCATTAAGAAGGTTAAAACTTATCCGGAATAGGCTTTCAACTATCTTATAGTCGATGTAGCTACTGTAGCGACAAAAATGTTTTTCAGCCCGGCGTTTAATAAAACGCGGGAACATTCCGAAACAGTGGAGCCGGTTGTGAACATATCGTCTATCAAGATAACGCTCTTTCCAACAGGAATTTTACATTGGGAAACGCCAAACACACCTTCCAGATTGGATTGGCGCTGCTCACGGGAAAGGCCGGTTTGAGCGGAGGTCTCTTTTAGTTTATTTAACATAGGAAGGAAGGGTAAATCCAGATTGTGTGAAACAAACCTGGCCAGCAGTTCAGACTGGTTAAAACCCCTCTTGCGCAAGCGTTTATTGGCAAGTGGAACGGGAACCAGACCGGCTATTTCACTTTTTTTCAATCCCATTTCCGAATGTCCGAGATCAATTAAGCTGTTCACCGCACCCGCCAACAATCCGCCGAGCGGTTTGGCCAGGTATGTTTTGCCGCCATATTTAAACTTCCAAATTGCCCTCATCAAAATCCCTTCATACGGCCCCGCCGCGCGTGCAAAAACATAAGAACGCTCGGAATGCCTGCATTCAATACAGACTATTGATTGTTTTTTGTTCTCTGCTATATCTAAGGGATTTTGTTTGCCGGCTGATAAAAAACGGCCGCATATATAACATTGCGGCTGGTTAGCATAATTGTTTAACTTATTTTTGCAATCTGAACAAATACCCTGAATATCAGCAGGACCATTACAGAAGAAGCATATGTTCCGGGGCGGAAAGATGAGGTTTAAAAAATCTTCCCAAAGATCATAAAGAAAACCAGAGTAGTTAATTTGAATCATCTACTTCTTTGAAGTTTAAAAGGCAACCATAACCCTGTCTTTTCCGGCTTCCTTTGCCCTTATCAGAGCTTGGCTGGCTTTTTTAACCAAATCAGAAACATCCCTTGCGTGATCGGGATAAACAGCTACTCCCAAGCTCACTTTAAGCTGTACCAGACTGTCATCAACATGAAATTGATGAGCGCTTATTTTTTTACGCAAGAAATCGGCAAATTCCCTGGAACTTTCCCCGTTAAAATCTGGAAGGCTGATGATAAATTCCTCCCCGCCAAACCTTGCCACCATACCTTCATGAATAACCTCTTCTTTTAAGAGACCGGCTAACTGGACTAAAATTTGATTGCCTGCCCTGTAACCAAAATACTCATTTATCTTTTCGAAGTGATCAATATCCAGCAGGACAAGACTTAAGTTCCTGCCTTTCTCTTTAGCCCGGTTAAAATCCACCTCCACCTGTTCGAAAAAAAAACGTTGGTTAAATATCCCGGTTATGATATCTAAATTAGCGCTTTCCTGGATACGTTTGACCTGCATTTTATTGGCCAAAAAAATTGCGGTCTGGCTGCAGATAACAGAAAGAAAACGCTGGTGTCGCTGGTCGAAGGCCAAGGGTTTCTTTTCACCCAAAACAAGAGCCCCTAAGATTTCTGTTTCAACAAACAAGGGAATGACCAGTAGCGAACGGTGAACCTGAGTTAAACCCCTTTCTTCTTTTAAACGGGGATCCGATTTTGAATCATAAACAATTTCAGCCTGCCTGTTTTCTATTGCCGATCCTATAAAGCCCTCACCTTTTTCAAGGGAGGATCCAAAAAGTTGGTTCCTATACGGACCGACAGCCATTGCAGCCTTGAAGCATTGATAATCGTTAGACCAGAGAAAAATGACTCCTGTATGGTAAGATATTACACGGCTTGTCTCTTTGAACAGAAGATCCATAATCTGTTCGCTGCTGAACTGGCCTCCCGCCTTTTGGGCAATCTGATAAAAAGCAAGCAGTTCCTTGTTGAATAAAGCAGTCTTGACATATAACCGTAAAACAAACTGTACTGCCAGAATCGGTAAAAACAATAAAAAAGGACCTGTAATACCAACCGGCTGATAAATCAAATACATCAGAGCACCAAAAGGAATGCTGAAAAGATAGGTAAAGCCGTCCCAGTATAAAGTGTCAAACCTGTATGGCATTGAATCATGTTTGCGTCCGGGAAGAAGATAAAGGTTAACCAGTAAGTGATTAATCACAAAAAAAGAAACCAGAAAAACAAGCAGCGGCAAAAGATTGGAAATTATCAACTCAATCCTTGACAGGTCCTGTCCGCCGGTTATCCTAAAAAGGTAATCCGCGATGCAAAGAGAAAGAACATACTGGCTGGAATTAAAAAAGGCGGTTCGCAGCGGGTTTCCCCGGTTTATTATTCCCTGGCTTAATAAAACAGCAAGGGCGCTGATCCAGATGGTAGAAGCCGGCCCAAAGATCAGATACGAAGCAAAAACAACAGAAAAACCTCCCGACAACTGACCCTGGGGCAGGTAAACGGCAAACCATTCAGCGAGCATTCCCAGGGCGACCATGATTAGGTATTCTTTGCCTAAATCAAGGTTTAATACCCTGAAAGCAAAGAATAAAACCACCCAGCCTAAGAGAATAATCAACCAGGTATATAGGATGTGCCTTGATTTATTGGCCATCCTCCTTCACCTCAATAACTGACTGATTGGTTGAGATTAGAGAAAACAGCGGCGCTTTAAGCAGTTCGCCGTCTTTAAACGGTCTGGCGTCGTAACAGAAAGATTTTCGTTGGACTTCGCAGAATTCGATTATTTCCCTTTCGCCGGCGGTTATTACTTGAAAATTATTTTGGGCGGCCAAAAGAGATATGATCCTAGTAGTCCGGCTGTTTTGACAGCTGTCCAGAATCATTATTTCAAAAAGAGGCCAATATTTATTCCGTAAAACTATCAATTTGCGCAAGAAACCTTCCATAGAACGTTCCTGCTCGCCTATTATTACAATCAGACGTCCCCGTTCCTGATTGCCGGTTTGCAAAATATACAGGCTTCTTAAAATCCACAATACCCAGATAAACCATAGACCAATTAACAAAAAAACAACCGGCAACATTCTTCCGCCCTCTTTTTTAACATACCTGCAAACAGCATATGTTACAGCAAAAAAAGGGTGAAAGATTGCCGATTTATAATCCGGCCTGGGACCGTATAATTTCAGCCTTATCGGTGCGTTCCCAGGGCAGGTCCAGATCAGTTCTTCCAAAATGCCCGTAAACGGACACACGGCGATAGATGGGACGGCGCAGATCGAAGTTCTTAATAATTGCTGCAGGACGCAAATCAAAGTTTGTGCTAACAAGCTCCAATATCTTTTCGTCGCTTATTTTTCCTGTCCCAAACGTTTCTACCATCACCGATACAGGTCTGGCCACACCAATTGCATAGGCAACCTGCAGTTCGCACCTGTCCGCCAGCCCGGCGGCTACAATGTTCTTAGCTACATAGCGCGCCATATAGCACGCTGAACGGTCTACTTTCGTAGGATCTTTGCCTGAAAAACTTCCGCCGCCATGCCTGGCTACACCACCGTATGTATCTACGATAATCTTTCTCCCGGTTAAGCCGGTGTCTCCCTGAGGACCACCAATAACAAAACGGCCGGTAGGATTAATCAGGTAGCGGGTTGCGGAATCTATTAACTCGGGAGGAACAATAGTTTTGATAACTTTCTCGATTAAATCCTCCCTCATCAAATCCAGTTCTATCAGCGGATGATGCTGGCTTGATACAATAATGGTATCTACCCGGACAGGTTTACTGTTTTCGTATTCTATTGTAACCTGTACCTTTCCATCCGGTCGAAGGTAAGGTATCTCTCTTGTTTTGCGAACTGCGGCAAGCTTTCTGGCCAGCTTATGAGCCAGGGAAATCGTCAAGGGCATTAATTCCTGCGTTTCATTTGTAGCGTACCCGAACATCATCCCCTGATCTCCCGCTCCAATAGCCTCGATCGCTTCATCGCTCATTTCACCGCTGCGAACCTCAAGCGGCTTGTCCACTCCTTGCGCAATATCCGGTGATTGTTCGTCAATGCAGGTAAGAACAGAACATGTATCGCAATCAAAGCCAAATTTTGCCCTTGTATACCCTATCTCACGCAGTGTTTCCCTGACCACTCCCGGTATATCACAGTAGCATTTAGTGGTAATTTCACCCGCCACAAGGACCATTCCGGTTGTAACCAGCGCTTCACAGGCAACCCGGGCCAAGGGATCATGGGAAAGTATTTCATCCAGTATTGAGTCAGCTATTTGGTCGGCTATTTTATCCGGGTGTCCCTCGGTTACTGATTCTGATGTAAACAAGTGTTTTCCCAAACAAATTACCTCCTTAAAAAAAAATTCCCTGTCGTTTTTAAATAGTGGGGAGAAATTGATTAAAATCTATGCATATTCTAGCAATTCCAATATAGAATGTCAAACCAAAAGAGTCAAGACAACCCCAAAATGGGGAGGCTTGCACGAGCCCTATAAGGGCTAATTACTTGC
>DOTD01000039.1 GCA_003513005.1 Desulfotomaculum sp. | reverse complement strand
ATACTCATCGCTGTAGTAATAGTAACATATTTAAAGTTTTTATCGCTCCGAAGGAGGCGTCATGGCAGGAAGAGAGCATTGGCAAAGTTGGCTAAAGAGCAGTTCGTATCTACATGAACTTGAAAATAAAACAAGCAGTTGTTGAAGAACTATCTTAAAAGTTTTAAGAATGAATCCAAGTATCGCTAGGATAAATTGCCAACCAGTAAAATGGTTTTATAATCATACCTTCCGGTTAGGGCTGCTTAAGAATCGCTTGTTTCTTTTTAACTCAAGGCATTGAATTGATTAAGGTTCGTTAGGAGATTTGTCGAAATTTGGCTTATTTTTGTACTAGATGTAAGCTATTTTCTATTCAAGGTTTTAAATGATATAATAATGGCGTCATAAGAATATGAAAGGGTGGATACAGCGTTGGAGGGGCAGGAAACTCATGTTTTAGCAAGGTATGCGACTATTGCGGTTGATGTTGCAACACGCATCGCACGGGGGGAGTATAGGGAAGGTCAGAAGGTGTTTGGGAGATCTACCCTGGCAGGAAAGTATAGTGTGTCACCAGAAACAATCCGCCGGGCTTTGACTCTTCTTCAGGAAACCGGTATTGTCGGCGTTGTTCCCGGGGTTGGAGTTGTCGTCCAGTCCCAGAAAGCCGCCGAAGCTTTTTTAACCGAGTACGGTCACCGGAAAGTACTGCGGGACATGCAGAAAAAGCTGCACAGCCTGCTTAAAGAAAGAGAAATCATAGACCAGGAAATCGAAAAACTAATGAACGAACTGTTGGATTATACCTTAAAAATGGCCGGCAACCTGCAGCGAGTAGAAGAAATAAGAGTGTCGCCCAGTTCGGCTCTTGTCGGTAAAACACTGGCCGAGGCGGAGTTCAGGACAAAGACCGGAGCAACAGTCCTGTCTGTTTACCGGGGCGGGGAAGAAATCCTTTCACCGCAGGCCGATACTGTCGTTTACAGCGGGGATGTTTTAATCCTCATTGCTCCTCCGGAATTAAAGGATAAAGTATACGGGCTTGTGAACAATATCCCGCCAGACAGCGCAAGTGAGCATCTCTAAATTCGTCGAATTATTGACATGTGCTTGAGATTGGCTTTATAATATTCATAAAAAAGAACACCTTCGGGGACGGGTGGAATTCCCTATCGGCGGTAAGAAGCGCTAAGGCTTTGAGCCCGCTAGCCTATATGGCTGATCTGGTGAAAATCCAGGGCCGACAGTAACAGTCTGGATGGGAGAAGGTTTTGCTTTGATTCCTTATTATTTTTAAGGATTGATCAAGTTGTCTTTTGCCCCGGAGGTTTTAACGGGGCTTTTGTTATTTATGAGTGATCAAGACATGCTTTATATGGGCAGGGCTTTGGAACTGGCCAGGCTGGGCAGGGGAAAAACAAGCCCCAATCCTATGGTTGGGGCGGTGGTTGTCAAGGACGGCCAGGTGGCCGGGGAAGGTTACCATCACAAAGCGGGGAGCCCTCATGCCGAGATTATCGCACTTGACAATGCAGGTGAAAAAGCAAAGGGCGCCACACTTTATGTGAATCTGGAACCCTGCAGTCATTACGGCCGGACCGGTCCCTGCGCAAATGCCGTTGTTGAGGCCGGAATAAGCAGGGTTGTCATTGCGATGAGTGATCCCAACCCGCTGGTCTGCGGCAAGGGAATATCTTATCTTGAGCAGCGAAATGTTGAAGTCGCTACAGGTGTGCTGGAGGATGAAGCCCTTCTTTTAAACGAAGTTTTTATCAAATATATAACCACAGGCAGGCCTTTTGTAATATTAAAAGCGGCAATGAGCTTAGACGGTAAAATTGCTGCCCATACAGGGGATTCCCGTTGGGTTACAGGTCCTGAAGCCCGCAGCCGGGTTCATGTTTTGCGCAGTTTGTACGATGCCGTTCTGGTGGGTATAAATACTGTGCTGGCTGATGACCCGCTTCTTACGGTACGGCTGCCCGATGAGAAAGGGAGAAATCCCATACGGATTGTAGTTGACAGCGTGGCCCGCATACCGGTAAATTCTCTTGTGCTCTCGCAGCTGGCTGAAGCGCCGACAATTATAGTAACAACCGGGAGCGCCGGCGCACAAAAAATTGCCCGGCTGAAAAAAACGGGGGCGGAAGTGCTTGTCGTGCCGGGAGACGGGCCCCGTGTGGATTTAAAATGGTTGATGGCGGAATTGGCCAGGCAGGAAATTACCAGTGTGATGATTGAAGGGGGAGGGGAAATAAACGCTTCAGCTTTGGAAAGCGGCCTGGTGGATAAGATAATCTGGTTTATCGCCCCAAAAATAGTTGGCGGGCGGCTGTCTCCGAGCCCTGTGGGAGGTTCGGGAGTGTCTCTGATGGCGGAAACCAGGCAGATTGAAAACTTAACTGTGACGCGGTTTGGCGAGGATATCTGTCTGGAGGGTTACCTGAAAAAATTAACATGATTAAAGATCGGGGGGCATTGAACTGTTTACTGGTCTGGTAGAGGAACTTGGCCAACTTATAACAATTGTGCGGGGACCGGCGTCGGCAGGATTAAAAATTAAAGCCGGGCAGGTTTTAAAACAGGCGCGCCAAGGGGACAGCATAGCTGTCAATGGTGTTTGCCTTACAGTTACAAAGCTTGGTGAAGGTTTCTTTACAGCGGATGTTATGGCTGAAACCCTGGCCAAGTCCAACCTGGGCAAACTGGGGCCTGGAGATATATTGAATCTTGAACGGGCGATGCGTTTGGACAGCCGCCTGGGTGGGCATTTGGTCAGCGGCCATATTGACGGAGTTGGTGTCATTTCAGGGAAAAGGACGGAAGATCTGGCCGTTGTGTTTGATATTTCAGCCCCTGTTGAGGTAACGCGTTATTTAATAAAAAAAGGTTCGGTTGCTGTTGACGGCATAAGCCTTACCGTTGTAAATTTTAATGAGCAAAGTTTCAGGGTCTCGATTATACCTCATACTGCCAGGAATACTACACTGGGTTATAAAAACCCGGGGGAAACTGTAAATCTCGAAGCGGATCTAATTGGAAAGTATATAGAAAAATTTATATCGAACAGCCGCCCGGATACCGGGGAGAAAAAGGATGGAATATCCTTGTCTTTTCTGGGCGAGCAGGGATTCTTATAGAAAAAGCCTGGTAAAAAGTTTCTTTGGAAAGGAAAAAAGGCGATGGAATATAAGTTTAATACTATCGAAGAAGCTATTCAGGAGATGCGGCAGGGCAAAATGATTGTTGTGGTTGACGGCCAGGATCGGGAAAACGAGGGAGATCTGGTAATGGCCGCTGAAAAGGCCACACCGGAAGCAATTAATTTCATGGTCACACACGGCAGGGGGCTCTTATGCATGCCGTTAGCGGCTGAGCGGCTGGACGAACTGGATTTGCCGCCTATGGTGGCCAATAACACCGATCCTCACGGTACCGCTTTTACTGTCTCTGTCGATCACAGGGAAACAACTACAGGTATTTCGGCTTTTGAGCGCGCTTTTACAGTTAAGGCGATATTGGACCCGGTGACTACTGCTGATGATTTGAGGCGTCCCGGCCATATCTTTCCTTTAAGGGCCAAGGAAGGCGGCGTTCTCCGCCGGGCCGGCCATACCGAGGCTTCGGTGGATTTGGCCAGGCTGGCGGGGTTGTTTCCGGCCGGGGTTATCTGTGAAGTAATGAGGGAAGACGGGAAAATGGCCCGCGTGGATGACCTGATCAAATTCTGCAGCCTTCACGGATTAATGATTATTACCGTGGCTGATCTGATTCAATACAGGAGGCGTACGGAAAAACTTATCAGAAAGGTTGATGAGGCGAAGCTCCCCACCAGGTATGGCGATTTCATCGCTGTAGCCTATGAAAGCACCCTTGACGGGAAGGGGCATCTTGCGCTGGTAAAAGGTGATCTAAGCGCCGTCGAAGCTCCGCTGGTCAGGGTACACTCGGAGTGCCTGACAGGAGATGTTTTTGGGTCACTGCGCTGCGATTGCGGTGATCAGGTTATCACGGCGCTGGAAATGATCGAAAAGGAAGGCGCCGGCGTGCTGTTATACATGCGCCAGGAAGGACGGGGGATTGGCCTTTTAAATAAAATTAGGGCTTATAAGCTTCAGGACGGGGGGAAGGATACTGTCGAGGCTAACGAAGAACTCGGCTTTCCGCCTGACTTAAGGGATTATGGTATTGGAGCTCAAATCCTGGCGGACCTCGGTCTGGAAAAAATTCGCCTGATGACCAATAATCCCCGAAAAATAGTCGGTCTTGAGGGATACGGCCTGAAGGTTATCAAAAGAGTTCCCATTGAAATTTCTCCGGGAGCTGACAACCGCTTTTATTTATCTACCAAAAAGGAAAAGTTAGGCCATTTGTTGGAAATAGACGGTTAATTTTTTTAATTAAAAAGGAGTGAAAAAATTGAAGGTTTACGAAGGTCATTTAATGGGCCAGGGCTTAAAATTCGGGGTGGTGGTCGGACGTTTCAACGAATTTATTACCAACCGCCTTTTAAGCGGCGCTCTGGATACACTGAAACGTCATGGGGTTGCCGATGATGATATAGAAGTGGCCTGGGTTCCGGGCGCCTTTGAAATACCAACGGTAGCCCGCCGAATGATCGGCCTTGGGCGTTTTGACGCTGTTGTTTGCCTCGGTGCTGTAATTCGCGGCGCAACTCCGCATTTCGAACATGTGGCAAACCAGGTATCCAGAGGCGTCGCTAAAATCAGCCTGGACAGCGGAGTACCCGTTACATTTGGTGTTATCCTTGCCGATAGTATCGAACAGGCTATTGAACGTGCCGGCGCCAAAGCAGGAAATAAAGGTGGCAGCGCTGCTGAGATGGCCATTGAGATGGCCAATTTGCTTAAGGGAATTTCCGGCGGAAAGGAAGAATAACTTGTGGGACAGTTCCGGACGGTGCGGAGTTTAAAGGAAATTGACGAACTTACCATATCACCTGACAGGTTTCTTTTTTCCGCCAGCGCGCAGGAGATAAAAGAGGGCTGGACTACGGATATCTACTTTGTAAAGGCCAGAGAAATTTTAAAAGAAACCGGGTTGGATAAAGTTCCGGTAACAGCAGAAGTTTTCGCTCGCCATTCGGGGATATTGGCAGGCGTTCCCGAGGTTAAAAACCTTTTACAGGATACAGGCGTTGAGTTATGGTCCCTTCAGGAGGGCGAGCCATTCCGGGGAAAAGAGGTCGTTATGCGCATCAGCGGCCTCTATGATAACTTCGGAATTTTTGAAACGGCCTTACTGGGCATCTTAGCCAGTTCAAGCGGTTGGGCGACTGCCGCCAGGCAGTGCAAGGACGCCGCCGGCACGAAGAAGGTTGTTTGTTTTGGAGCCCGCCATGTACATCCTGCCGTTGCGCCTGTTATGGAAAGAGCTGCTCTCATCGGCGGCGCAGACGGAGCGAGCTGTATTCTGGGGGCGAAACTGGCCGGCCGGGAACCGACTGGAACGATGCCTCATGCTGTAATTATTATTCTGGGCGATACGGTAAAGGTTGCGGATATCTATCAGCGGATTATGCCTGAGGGGGCGCCGGTAATCATACTAGTCGATACTTTCAAGGATGAGGCGGAGGAAACATTGAGAGTTGCCGAAGCCCTGAAAGAAAGGTTAAGTGGTGTCAGGCTGGATACGCCAGGCGAAAGAGGCGGGGTTACACCTTCACTGGTTACTGAAATAAGGGCGCGCCTTGACCTCGGGGGCTTTTCACATGTCCAAATTCTGGTTAGCGGGGGATTAACGCCTGAACGTATAGTGGTCCTTGACAGGGCAGGCGCGGATTCTTTCGGAGTAGGAAGTTATATATCGTCCGCCCCGCCCATCGATATGACAATGGACCTGAAAGAAGTCGACGGAAAACTGGTTGCCAAGCGGGGCCGCATTCCGGGGATTACCCATTCGCCGCGTTTAAAAAGGCTTTAAGAAAACTGCCGGTTGGCTTTTTTAGATTGCTCTTTTTACTTTTCCGCTTCTTAAACAGCGCGTACAAACAAGAATTCTTTTCGGCGTACCGTCAACTATCGCCTTAACCCGCTGCAGGTTTGCCGCCCAGGTTCTCTTTGTGCGGATGTGGGAATGGCTTACCTTCATGCCGACTTCTATACCCTTCCCGCAGATTGTGCATTTTCTGGCCAATCAATACATCTCCCTTGAAGAATAGACTGTTAGTTATTCTATCAAAAGTTGCAGGGTCATGCAAGTATGTTTTCCAGGACACAAGGTAATCACCCCATAGACCAAAAAATTCAGTACTTGAAAACGGTTGGCCCGAAAAGGGCGGCGATCTTTAATAAGCTGGGGATCGAAACTGTTTACGATCTGCTTTATTATTTCCCGCGGGATTACGAAGACAGAAGCCAGGTAAAGACTGCCTTTGAAACTGCTCACGGCGAAAAGGCCACTCTTATCGGGACGGTAACGGGTGTAAAGGAAACAAAACCGCGGCCGGGCCTGGTCGTTACCAAACTGCTGCTTAAAGACAGCGGTGGTTTTTTTATGGGGATCTGGTTTAACCAGCCTTTTCTAAAAAAACAGTTTTCGCCCGGGAAGAAGGTTGTCCTGACCGGTAAAATAGACCGTGCTACAGGGCAGGTTCAGGTATATGCAAATGATTTTGAGCTAATGGAAGAAGGGGAAGAACTTTTGCAAGGCGGGCGAATCGTGCCCGTTTATCCGCTTACCGAACAGCTCAGCCAGCGCCTGTTGCGCAGGATCATTAAAAAAGGGCTGGCTGAATGGACCCACAGGCTGAGGGAATTTATCCCGCCGCATTTAGTTGAAGCGCACGCGCTGCCTGTTTTGCCGGAAGCCCTGGAGGAAGTTCATTTTCCGGCCAGCATTCAAAAAGCTCAAAAAGCAAAAGAACGTTTTATCTGGGAAGATTTATTTTTATTTCAGGTTGCCCTTGGTTTGCGGCGTTTAAAACTGACCAGGATAAATAAACCCCATCAATACCTCCCCCACCCGGATATTGTGGAAAAATTCACCGGCAAGCTCCCCTTTACTCTGACGGCAGGCCAAAATAACGCCTGGCAGGAAATTAACAATGATTTGGACAAGGCCGGTCCGATGTACCGTTTGCTACAGGGCGATGTTGGCTCAGGCAAAACTGTTGTCAGCCTGCTGTTTCTGCTGAAAGCGGTCGGCAGCGGCCTGCAGGGAGCGCTGATGGCGCCGACAGAGATACTTGCCGAACAGCACTACCTCGGCCTGCGGCGCCTTCTGGGTGATTCGGGGATTGAAATAGGATTCATTTCGGGCGGCCTCAGGAAGAAAGAACGCGCAGTGTTTCTTGAAAGGCTGCGCGCAGGCCAAATATCAATTATAGTAGGTACCCACGCCCTTATCCAGGATGATGTGGAATTCAAGAACCTTGCAGCGGTTGTAATTGATGAACAGCACCGTTTCGGCGTGCGGCAGAGGGCCCTTCTGCAGTCCAAGGGGCAATATCCGGATGTCCTGATCATGACCGCTACACCGATACCGCGCACTCTAGCACTGACTTTATACGGTGATTTGGAAATCAGCACGATCCGGGAACTTCCCCCCGGCCGCAAACCGGTTAAGACATACCTGTCAACAGACATGGGATCAGTTTACCGTTTTGTCCGCAAGCAGGTGGATCTTGGCCGGCAGGCATATATTATTTGCCCTCTGATCGAGGAATCCGAGAGATTTGATGCGCAGGCGGCGGTTGAACTGGAAAAAGAACTATCCTCGGGAATTTTCTTTCGGGACTGCAGGGTAGCTCTATTGCACGGAAGATTAAAAACCGACGAAAAAGAAAGGATTATGAGGTCTTTTTACAGCGGTGCGGTTGATGTTTTAATCTCAACTACTATCATCGAAGTGGGTGTAGATGTGCCAAATGCGAGCGTAATGGTTATTTTGGGAGCGGAACGGTTTGGCCTCGCCCAGTTGCACCAGCTGCGCGGGCGTGTGGGACGGGGAAGCGAAGAATCATACTGTATTCTTGTGTCGGATTCGCCGTCTGAAGATGCGCGGGAACGTTTGGAGGTCCTTACCAGGGTTGCAGATGGTTTTTCTCTTGCCGAAGCAGACCTGTCTTTAAGGGGGCCGGGTGAACTGACGGGATTCCGCCAGTCCGGCCTGCCAGAATTTAAAGCCGCCGACCTGATCCGTGATCAGCGCCTGCTTTTGCAGGTCCGTGGCGAGGCTTTTAAATTGCTGGAAACCGATCCGGAGCTTATGCGCCGCGATAACATATTATTGAGGGAGGAATTACAGGCAAGGTCGATGTTAAATTGGGGCGGGGGTTGATTTTTGAACAAAATATAATGATATTCTTAATATTTAAAGCATCAAATTAAAATTTAACTTTAATAGTTTTTAAATCCTTATTTTCAAGCTATTAACTGGGTAAAATGTTCTAGTTTAAAGCCATTTATTAATGCTCATAATAAGCTTAAGCTGAAAATAAGGAGGTGAAAATTAAATGGCACAGGGACAGAAATCAAACAGGATTCTCATTAATCAGGCTTCCAACGCAATGGAGCAGTTCAAGTGGGAAACTGCTGCCGAGCTTGGAATTCAGGTTCCCCAGGGTGGTTACATGGGTGATATTCCTTCCCGTGTTAATGGTGCAATAGGCGGCAATATGGTCAAAAAGATGATCGCTGCTTACGAAACAAGCCTGGCTAGCGGCAACCAGCCTCCGACCCCTCAGGTTACTTCCAGCGGCGCCCGCTAGAGCGTTCCTTAAGGAAGTTTTTCCTGACTGAGAACCGAAGATGAGTAAAGGATATATTTTCTCTAAACTACAGGGTTTAATTGAAAATGGATATTAGCCGGAAGACCAGTTTGTAAAGTATAACTGGTCTTCTGTGTGTTTTTAACAGTATAGATACCCATGCTGCCAATGCAGTGTCTTCAATAAGATGAAAATTCATCAGCAAAGGGGGGGCAATGCCTTAAGTGCGATTTTGAGCCTTCATTCAAAGAATGAGTGAACCTTAAGGACAAGCGAGGGAACTGTTTGAGGCGCATGCGCTTAAGTTTGACTTAAGCCCGAGGGTGAACGAGTTCGTACAAGTATAAGAGGCGATTATTAAGCACGCAGGCAGTTGACCTCCCTAAGATAAGCTAATTTTCAGTATATACGGTTATCAATAATTAATGCATATAGAATGTATAGTCATCCTGGGTTAATTCCGGCTGTAAAGCCGATGTTATACCGGTTGCTATAATTTTTGCCGTGCTGTGGATCAAGGTGTCAATCTCTTTGGGAGTAACTGTCAGATTTCCTCCGAAGGGTTCGAGCACTTTATTGATCACCTGTTGCGAAAAGTTTGGCCCTGTTTGATTGTTTGCCTGCGCCTGTTTTAAATACTGTTCAATAGCATCACTTGCTATAACGGCAGCGTGAACCACTGTGGGCACACCGATCGCTATTACTGGCACACCCATTGTTTCCTGGTTAATACCGGATCTCTGGTTTCCTATACCGGAACCGGGCTTAATTCCAGTGGTGGCTATTTGGATTGTTGTTGCGATGCGTGTTGCACTGCGGGCAGCAAGTGAGTCGACGGTGATGATTAATTCCGGGTGGACTTTTTCCGCAACTCCCTTGATAACCTCCGCAGTTTCTATACCCGTAATTCCCAGTACGCCGGGCGCCATGGCGCTGACTGATCGCATTCCTTGTTTTAATGTCTGAGGAGCGTAATTAAAAAGATGGCGTGTAACCAGACTTTGCTCAATTACTTCAGGACCCAGCGCATCAGGGGTTGCCCGCCAGTTTCCCAGCCCGGCCAGTAAAATATTAGCGTATTCGGGGAGGTTGATTAATTTTTTGAGATAGCGGGCCAGTATCTCGCTTATTTCCTTATGCGCCAGGGGATTGTTTTCCCTGATTACAGGCGCTTCAATGGTTATGTAAGTGCCGGCCGGTTTTCCCATGATTTTTTCGGCGTAAGGTTCAATAATATCTACTATGGTTACCTGGGCATGTTCGTAATTCTCCTGATCGACCTTTACACCCGGAATTTCCTGACCGGTTTCCCCGCGCACAATTTCCCTTGCTTCCAGGGCAAGGTCCAAGCTGATTCCAAAATTCTGGCAAACTTCACTTAACATGATCGACACCTTCTATGATTGCATAGATATAGCATTCCCTCATAAATTTTGTTTATGTGCGTAGATTCCAGGAAAATACTTAATTAATACAAATTAGTTTTATCATTGTGTTAAGATTATGGTAAAATGTACGGAAGAAGGAAAGCTTGGCATGGTTAGGGTAATTTCCGGCATATACAGAGGCCGCCTGCTTAAAGTGCCCCGCGGGTGGAAAGGTCGTCCGACCGGTGACAGGGTAAAAGAAGCTCTTTTTGATATACTCGGCGCAAGAGTTCAGGAGAGCAGGTTTTTGGACCTTTATGCCGGAACCGGCAATGTGGGTATCGAGGCAGTGAGCCGGGGAGCGCGGCGGGTCTGCTTCGTAGATCAAAACAGCAAAGCTGTGCAGGCTATCTATGAAAACCTAAAATTTTTAACCGGGGACTTATCCGCTCAAGTTTGCGTAATTAAGTCGAATGTTTTAAAAGCCCTTAAATTAATGGCAAACAGAAAAGAGCTTTATGATATTGTCTTTCTTGATCCGCCGTATGAGCAGGGCCTTGAAAATCCTACAATCGAGATGATCGGCAACAGCGGTTTGCTCTTACCGGATGGCGTTATTATTGTGGAAAGCAGTAAAAGAGAGGTGTTGCCGGCTAGGATTGATAATTTAACATTAACACGCCAACACAGGTACGGGGATACACTGTTGACTTTTTATAGTTTAAAACCTGAACTGGCTGATTGTCCAAGCCAATAAAAGGGAGGTTTGTAAGTGGAGCTGTCAAATATCCTTAACGAACTTGAGGAACTGGTTGAAGAAAGTATGCGGGTTCCCCTGACAAGGAAAGTTTTAATCAATGAAGACCGGCTATTGGATTGCCTTGACCGGATTCGCACATCCATACCGGAAGAAATGCGTCAGGCAAAATGGTTGATTCAGGAACGCGAAAAGGTGCTTTCTGATTCAAAAAGAGAGGCGTCAAGGATTCTGGATGATGCTAAAAGACAAATGGACAGGCAGGCTGAGGAAAGTGAAATAACACGCCAGGCTCAAATAATAGCTGAGGAAATGATCCAGAAGGCGGAACAGGTTGCCTTTGAAATTAAACAGGGGGCACGAGATTACGCTGATGATGTTTTAGGCGGGATTGAAAAAGACCTCGAGAAACTAACGGACCAAGTGAAAAAGGGCAGGGAAGAATTGAACGGTTTAAAACAAACTGATTAACGTTAAAGCAAACTGGTTAACGAATCAAAAGGGGCCTTCCAAATGGAAGACCCCTTTCCTAAAGAATTAACTTTACAGGTTGATATTCGAATATTTTCTCCAGGGTCTGGCAACTTGTTTGTTTTCCAGTATCTCCAGGGCCTGGCAAATAACTTTTCTTGTATCGTGCGGCATAATCACATCGTCAACATAACCGCGTTCCGCGGGCTGGTAGGGATGCTCGTATGCCTTATTGTATTCTGCAATTCTCTTCGCTGCTGTTTCTGCCGGGTTCGGAGAATTCTTAATTTCCTTGGCAAAAATTACACTTGCCGCAGTAGCGCCGCCGACGATGTTAATCTTGGCTGTCGGCCAGGCGTAGCACAGGTCTGCCCCGATGCTCTTGTCCAGGATGGCGTAATGAGCGCCAGCATAAGATTTTCCGGTGATTACTGCAATAAGGGGCACCGTAGCGTCGGCCCAGGCATAAAGGGTTTTTGCACCGTGACGCAGGATTCCTTTATGCTCTTCTTCGGAACCAATCCAGAATGCAGGGCAGTCGACAAGGGTTACTACAGGGATATTGAAAAGGTCGCATGTGCGGACGAATCTGGCCAGTTTATCAGAGGAGTCGCAGTTCATAGCGCCTGCAAGGAAGTCGGGATTGTTGACAACCATTCCGACTGATCTCCCATCGAAGCGTGCGAAGCCGACGATTAATTGTGGAGCAAACTCCTTGTGGATTTCAAAGAAGCTTCCCTTATCCACAACCATATCGATAAGCGGGTATGCATCGTAAGGTGTCATCAGCAGCGGGTCAGGCAGGAAGTCATCCAGTTCCGGGATCTCTCTGTTGGGGTCGTCGCCAATTTTTACAATCGGGGGCTTTTCCCTGTTGTTTTGGGGCATGTAGGAGAGAAGTTTCTTAGCCGCATCTATGCACTCAAAATCGTCTTCTCCCACGATATGCGTGTTTCCTGCCCTAACAGCATGCGGTTCCCAGCCGGAAAGCTCTTCCAGGGAAATATCCTCACCTGTTTGTGTTTTTACGAAGGCCGGTCCGGCAATTCCTAAAAAGCCGGTTTTTGCGCTTTGAATCAGGAAGTCGTTCATAATCGGGTGGTAAGCCTGACCGCCAAGGCAGGGGCCAAGAAGCAGCGCTATCTGGGGGATGATTCCTGAAGCGCGGCACTGGGCTGCAAAGGTCCAGCCGTATGCCTCCAGGGTATCCATTCCTTCCTGCAGACGTGCGCCGCCGGAGTCGTTAATGCCAATAAAGGGCCAGCCCTTATTCTGGGCAAATTCAAGAGCCCAGACGAATTTTTTGCCGTGATACTCACCGAAAGTCCCGGCCATAGCCGTGAAGTCCTCTGAGATTACAACGACGTTACGGCCGTTTATTTTTCCGTATCCAGCCACAACGCCTTCTGCAGGGACGTACACTTTATCCATGCCGAATTCTGATTGGCGGTGCTTCATAAAAGCGCCGACCTCCCAGAAACTGTGCGGGTCCAGAAGTAAGTCAAGTCTCTGGCGGGCGTCGGTCTGTCCTTTTGCCCTGCGTTTTGCTAAGGCGTCTTCTCCTCCCATTCCAAGGGCGGCTTTCCGCCTTTTCATATAATCATCATAAATATCATCAAATTTAGTAGCCATTACGCGCCTCCTCTTTTTGTAATAATTCACAAGGGGTCAAAAAATAATAATCTAAATGACTATCTGGTTGGTAGAAATCCAACCTTTAAATTGCCCCTCATCTTCCCTTTCCCTTTCAAACTAAGGAAATACCACTTTTCCTGATTATCTTTTTTGTATAAAATTAACACCTCCCCGTTTAAGCGTTATCTGTGAAAGCAAAAAGACAAAAGCCGTGTATGCCGCGACAAAACCATGTGTAAGCAAATTTCCAAAAGAATTATAACTTGGGGATGGTGAACTTGTCAACATTAACGGCTTTAGTGTCTTTACAGATGCTTTTTTCTTGACATTGGGCAATACTGTGTTAAAATATTACATGTGGTTTGACGATGGTTTTGAAAACCGCTTATTTAATTGTAGTTTGAAACAGGATAAAGGAGAGTTGAACGGGTGTACGCAGTTATTGAAACTGGTGGCAGGCAGTACCGGGTACGGGAAAAGGAAACGCTTCTTGTAGATAAGCTTTCCGTTGAAGCTGGTCAGGAAATTACCATTGACAAGGTGCTGGCCGTTTCGGACGGAGAAAATATAAAAATAGGAACACCTTTTGTAACAGGGGCAAAAGTTATTTTAAAAGCTGTACGACACGGACGGGATCGCAAAGTGATCGTGTTTAAATATAAGGCAAAGAAAAATTACCGCCGTAAAAAAGGCAGCAGGCGTTCCTTTACACAGGTATTTGTAGAAAAAATCGAACAGGTTGTTTAGCAATCGGGAGGTGAATAATCATGGCTCATAAAAAGGGAGTTGGAAGTTCACGCAACGGGCGGGATTCACAGCCCAAGATGCTTGGCGTAAAACGTTTTGACGGTCAACTTGTTTCTGCTGGCAGCATCCTTGTGCGTCAGAGAGGAACAAGGATCCATCCCGGAACTAATGTTGGCAAGGGCAGGGACGATACATTATTTGCGCTTGTAGACGGCCTTGTTTCCTTCCAGCGCAAAGGCCGTGACAAAAAACAGGTCAATGTGGAACCTGTTCCTGCAGTATAGGTTTCCATCAACCAATATGAGAATGAAAGGCCGGTACAAAACCGGCCTTTTTTATAATGCCGAATTAATAATTTTGGAGGGCCTTGTAATGGATACGGAAATGTTTCTGGAAATAATCCGGATGCAAAGGCATGATTTTTTAAACCACATTCAGGTTATTTCCGGTTTTTTACAGTTAAATAAAATAGAGCAGGCCAGACACTATATTGATGAAGCCGTAATGCAGATTAACCGTTTCGGAGAATTTACCCGTCTAAAACCGCCTGAGGTTGCCGCAGCATTATTGGGGGCCAGGAACCAGGCTGCAAAATACGGTATTGAGATCGATCTGCAGGCTGGGGGAAACCCGGAAACATGCCTGGCGCCAGGGAAAGATTTCGGTTTAAGCCTGCAGAAGATATTGGATAAAGTGCTGTCAGGTTTTTTGCCTGAGTCAGAAGACCGTAATTTGAGAGTCAGCTTTATGGAAGAACCGGGAAAGTTTATCTGCCGCCTCGGTTTTCCCATTTCGGCGTCCAGTAATGACCTGAATAAAAGTATTGAAGCCGTTAATCAGAGCATGAGCGCCTGGGGGGGCAATGTTGTTCTTACAGAAACAGAAGGTCTGTGCGAAGTATTGTTTTGCCTGCCCCAAAAGGAAACTGGCTAGAAGTTATTAGTGATGGTGAGTTAGTTTGTTTTACGATAAAGTTAAAATTTTCGTTAAAGCGGGCGACGGAGGCAACGGGTGCGTTGCTTTTCGCAGGGAAAAGTATGTTCCCGACGGCGGACCCTCGGGAGGCGACGGCGGACGGGGCGGCGATGTTATTTTCCGTGTTGACGGCGGGCTGTCAACTTTAATTGACTTTCGCTATAAAAAGCATTATAAATCGGAACGGGGTCAGCACGGAATGGGCAAAGATATGCACGGCCGCGCGGGGAAAGATCTTTACCTGCGTATTCCTGCGGGTACTGTCGTACGCAACGAAGATACGGGGCAAATAATTGCCGATCTTGTTACAGAAGGCCAGGAATTCATTGTGGCTCACGGGGGGCGCGGCGGCAGGGGTAACGCGCGTTTTGCAGGTCCCCACAACAAAGCTCCAACGATAGCTGAAAAAGGGGAACCGGGGGAGGAACTCCAGTTGGAGCTTGAGCTGAAACTCCTGGCGGATGTGGGTCTGATCGGGGTTCCCAACGCCGGCAAATCGACATTGATTTCCCGGATTTCTGCCGCCCGTCCCAAAATCGCTGACTACCCGTTTACGACTGTTGTTCCCAATCTTGGAGTTGTAAGAGTAGACGAATCCTTCAGCTTTGTGGTTGCCGATATTCCCGGTTTGATAGAAGGGGCGCATACGGGTGCGGGCCTTGGCCACCAGTTTTTAAGGCACCTTGAACGGACCAAGCTGCTTGTCCATGTCCTGGACATCAGCGGAATGCAGGGGAGGGACCCGCTTAATGATTTCTCGGTTATTAACAGGGAACTTTCTTTATATAATCCCACTCTTTCCCAGCGGCCCCAGCTGGTTGCCGCAAACAAAATCGACCTGCCTGAGGCAGCGGAAAACCTTTCCCGCCTGCAGAAGCATCTTTCGGGGGAATATAAAATTATTCCCGTTTCTGCCCTGACAGGCGAGGGGTTAAAAACTCTTGTCTATAATATAGGACAAATGCTCCTTCAGATCCCTGTTCCTCAAACCGTTCCTGAATATTCCAGGGTTACAATCTTTAACGAAGAGGAGCCCTTTAAAGTGGTTTATAGGGATGGAGTTTATTATGTAGAAGGAGAAAAGATTAAAAAAATTGTTGCCATGACAGATTTGGATAATTCCCAGTCAGTAAAACGGCTGCAGAAAATCTTTGACCGGATGGGGCTGGAAAAAGCGTTAAAGGATGCCGGCATAAAAGAAGGCGATACAGTCCAGGTCGGAAAATACGGATTTATCTTTTATCCGTAAATATTAAAGAGCAAGGTTAAAAAAGGAAGGATAGTTATGCTATACTTTAAAAAGCATTCAATTAGAGGTGACCTTTTTGGAATCAAGGGATTTATCTCCTTTAAAAAGGGTTGTAGTTAAAATAGGTTCGAGTTCTCTGATCGGCAAAGATGGCGCTTTGAATATTTCCCAGGTTGAAAGCCTGGCTGATCAGATTGCCGGCATAAAGCGCGAAGGCGTTGAAGTACTTCTGGTCAGTTCTGGCGCAATAGGTCTGGGAATACAGAGGCTCGGTTTTGCACGCCGTCCAAAGAGTATTCCGGAAAAACAGGCCTGTGCTTCAGTTGGTCAGGGGATGTTGATTAATTCTTACGAAAAGGTGTTCGCACAATATAGTATTGCTGTTGGACAAGTCCTTTTGACACGTGAAGATTTTTCCGACCGCAAACGGTTTTTAAATGCGCGCAATACAATGTCTGCCTTGCTTCGTATGGGTGCATTACCGGTGATTAACGAAAATGACACGGTCGCGGTGGATGAGATACCGCTACGGCTGGGAGACAACGACAATCTTGCCGCGCTGGTCAGCGTACTGGTTGACGCTGATTTGCTGATTTTATTGTCTGATATAGACGGGTTGTATACGGGAGACCCGCGCTTTTCATCATCAAAATTGATTTCCGAGATTAAAGAAATAACGGAGGAAATAGAAAAAATTGCCTCAGGTTCCAGGTCTGCCCTCGGTACCGGGGGAATGATTACAAAGCTTCAGGCTGCAAGGATTACCATGCATTCCGGAATAACAATGGTGCTTGCCGCTGCGGGTGAAAAGGAAGTAATCCGCCGGGTGCTGTCAGGAGAAACCCTGGGCACAATTTTCTGGCCTTTGTCACGGCTTGCCAACAGGAGAAGATGGATAGCCTACAACTCGACCGTTCAGGGGAGGATCTTTGTTGACGACGGCGCTGCGGCAGCCTTGCTGCACAAGGGAAAGAGCCTGCTGCCGTCAGGCATACGGCGTGTTGAGGGCAATTTTAAAATCGGGAATACGGTAAGTGTTATAGAACCGGGAGGACGTGAAATTGCCAGGGGAATCGTAAATTATTCTTCTGAAGATATAGAAATGATTAAAGGCACGAAGACATGGGAAAGAGCAAGAACATCAGGCCGCAAGGCGTATGATGAAGTGATCCACCGCAACAACCTGGTCATGAATGTTTAAAGAGTGTAAAAAGAGGCGACCGGTATTGAAAAAAATCGGAATTATGGGAGGCGCTTTCGACCCTGTTCATTACGGTCATTTGGTAGCCGCGGAAGGAGCCCGCTGTCATTTTAATTTGGACAAGGTTATCTTTGTGCCCGCCGGCAACCCGCCGCATAAAATCCCCAAGCAAATCTCCAGCGCCCACCATCGTTTGGTGATGACCCACCTGGCTGTAAGCAGCAACCCCTTTTTTACTGTTTCGGCAATAGAAACAGAAAGGGAGGGTATGTCCTATACAATAGATACGGTAAGAGAAATTTCCGATCTTTGCCGGGATGCGGATATTTATTTCATAACCGGGGCGGATGCCGTCCTGGAAATTTTAAGCTGGAAGAATGTTTTTGAGCTTCTTTCCATGTGTTTCATTATTGCAGCCACACGTCCGGGGTACAAACTGGTCAGCCTGAAAGAATGTTTACCCGGACTTTCTGACGATAAACTCGAAAAAATAATTGTCATGGAAGTGCCCGCTCTGGCTATTTCGTCTACGGACATACGGCAGCGAATTCTGGCCGGAAAGCCGATTAAATACCTGCTGCCTGAGAACGTGGAAAAATACATCAAAGAGCACAGCCTGTACAGGGACTGATATTCTTTTGAATTGAGTTAATTCCTTCTGGAAATAATATAACGACAAACTTATTCATTCAGAAGGAATGGGGTGTTTTTAGAGAAGTGGCACGCACATTATATGTGGGTAATCTTCCATGGGCAGCAAAATCTGAAGATTTGGAAGAGGTTTTTTCCAGGCATGGCGCCGTGCTCGGCAGCCGGATAATCCGGGACAGGCAAACGGGCAGATCGCGTGGTTTTGGTTTTGTGGAAGTTAAGGAAGAAGACGCCGATGTAATTATTGACGCAATGAACGGCAAGGAAATGGAAGGCCGTGTATTAATTGTAAATAAGGCGAAAGTACGTGAAAAGTAACAAAAAAATGGGAAGGCGGTCAAACGGGCAGCAGGAACTTTGATCATTAGGGCGAATTATTAATAATAAGTAATTATAGAAGCTTTTTTCGATAAGGGGGAATATTTTTGACGTTAGATCCGGGTGTGTTGGCAGAAACTGCCGTATGCGCCGCTAGATCTAAGAAAGCCTTTGATGTTGCCGTCCTGGATATAAGCGCCTCTTCTATCATGGCGGATAACTTTCTAATCTGTACCGGAAAATCGACAATTCAAGTTAAAAGTATTGCCGAGGGGATTATTGAAGAGATTAAAAAGGAAGCAGGGCTCATTCCCCGATTGGAAGGTTGGCGTCAGGCCAGGTGGATTTTAATGGATTATGGAAGCCTGATTGTTCATATTTTTCTGGAGGAAGACAGGAAGTTTTATAATCTTGAACGGCTGTGGGGCAACGCAGGCAAACTTGGCCTGGCTAGAAACGAATGACGTCTTTTATGTTGTCTATGATTAATTGTCATTTTTATAAGACATGTTATAATAAAATGTGTTATGGCTTTTAAATAAAAATATCCCGGGAGAGGGGGTGGAGGTATGGTAAAAGGCCTGGTAACTGTTGTTCATATACTCGTTGCCCTAATATTAATTGCTGTGGTATTACTGCAGTCGGGGAGGAGCGCGGGGCTTTCCGGGGCCATTACCGGTGGCGCGGAAGCCCTTTTTGGCAAGAAAAAGGGCTTGGACGAGTTACTGGGCAAGGTTACGACAGTTGTGGCCGTTATATTCGGGATCACCTCGCTTATGCTGGGTTTCTGGCAATAGGCAGGGGAGAGAAAGTTTTTCAAAAGGCCTCTATAAAGTAATTAATCAGTTCCTTCCCATTGTATCCTTTTACTAATAGGGATAAGGGACAAATCTGATGCAGAAAGGAGCTTTGAAAAGCCTGGTCAGAGGCGCCTGATCTAAAATAATCAGGTTTAAAAAACCAGGTGAAATACTTTGGCTAGTTTAGCATCTATTTCATGGATGGGTATTATTGCTTCTATAATTGGTATTTTATTTGCAATCTTTCTTATTTCGTGGGTACTCGGCAGACCGGCAGGTTCCCAGCGGATGCAGGAAATCTCCGGCGCCATTCAGGAAGGCGCGATGGCTTATTTAAGCCGTCAGTACAGGACTATCGCCATAGTTGGTGTAATTGTGGCCATTTTACTATGGGTCGGCCTGGATATGCAAACGGCAGTTGGATTTATTATAGGAGCTATTTTCTCGGGTTTGTGCGGTTACGTCGGAATGGTCGTCAGCACCCGCGCCAACACCCGTGTTGCGGAAGCCGCCAAAACTGGTATAGGCTATGCGCTGGTTGTTGCATTCAGAGGCGGTTCGGTAACCGGCATGATCTGTGTGAGCCTTGCGTTACTGGGTATTTCCGGATTGTTCCTTATGTTTAACAATCCGGTTTCTTTAGTTGGAATGGGTTTTGGAGGCAGCTTGATCAGTGTGTTCGCCCGTCTTGGCGGAGGTATATATACCAAGAGCGCAGACGTGGGCGCCGACTTGGTCGGTAAAGTTGAAGCGGGTATTCCCGAGGACGATCCCCGGAACCCCGCTGTTATCGCTGACAACGTGGGAGACAACGTCGGCGACTGCGCCGGTATGGCCGCAGACTTATTTGAAACTTATGCTGTAACTGCAATAGGCGCGATGCTGCTGGGTCACCTCGTGTTTCCCGACAACCCGATCGCAGTGGCTTTCCCGATCATCCTTGGCGCGGTAGCAATCATCGCCTCGATTATCGGGAGCTTTTTCGTCCGCATGGGCGGCAACCAGAATATCATGGGAGCTCTTTACAAAGGGCTCTGGGCGTCAGCTATTCTTGCGCTGATTGGTTTCTGGTTTGTTGTTCCAATGTTCGCTCCCGATCCTGGCTATTTCTGGCCTGCTCTGGTAGGGATAGTAATCACCATGCTGATGGTTTATATTACAGACTACTATACTTCTAAAGCCTTCCGTCCGGTTAAGTCGATTGCCGAAGCCTCACAGTCAGGGCACGGCACAAACATTATTACCGGACTTTCTGTTGCTATGGAGGCAAGTGTAATACCCGCCATCGTAATCGTAATCGGTATTTTGGTGTCCTATTCTATTGGCGCCGGAGTAGGCGCCGGAGCAGGCGGCGGACTGTACGGCATCGCCATCGCTTCCATGGCCATGCTCTCCATGACCGGTATCGTGGTGGCTATTGATTCCTACGGCCCGATCACTGACAACGGCGGCGGCATTGCCGAGATGGCCGAACTGCCCCCGGAAGTACGCGCAATTACTGATCCTCTGGACGCAGTAGGCAACACCACCAAGGCTGTAACCAAGGGTTACGCAATCGGTTCCGCAGGCTTGGCGGCAATCGTTCTCTTCGCTGATTATACACACCAGTTATCAGCTAAATTAGGAGGACAGGAAGTCACTTTCTCAATCAATAACCCGATGGTTCTTGCAGGTCTTTTAATCGGCGGCGCCCTGCCTTTTCTGTTCTCCGCATTTGCAATCGGCGCTGTCGGTCGGGCTGCAGGCGAGGTAGTTGTTGAAGTGCGCCGTCAGTTCCGCGAAATAAAGGGATTGATGGAAGGAAAGGCGCGTCCCGAATACGGAAAATGCGTTGATATCGTTACTGCCAGAGCTTTAAAAGAAATGATCGTACCGGCTCTTATACCTATCCTGGCGCCGATCATAGTAGGATTTGCCCTTGGCAGAGAAGCTCTTGGCGGAATGCTCTTAGGTACAATTATCACCGGCTTGTACCTGGCTCTGCTGCAGACCTCAGGAGGCGGCGCCTGGGACAACGCCAAGAAGGCAATTGAAGATGGTTTATACGGCGGCAAAGGATCTATGGCTCACGCTGCGGCGGTAACCGGCGACACAGTGGGCGACCCCTTGAAGGATACGGCAGGCCCGGCGATCAACCCGATGATTAAGGTCGTCAATATCGTTGCTTTGCTAATCGTACCTTTGATTTACAACATATCCCGTTAGACACATTTAAGCTAAACAAAACAAACTAACAGCCGGGGCGACCCGGCTGTTAGTTTTATAGGGGTGAAGAAATGGAAGACCAGAGAAATAATTTATGCTTCGCCTGCAGTCCTTTTAATCCGATTGGCTTTCACCTGGAATTCGAATTACAGGACAAAGTTTGCCGGGCTTTTTTTACGGCTGGTGAAAATCACCAGGGGTGGAACGGTTTAATGCATGGCGGCCTTGTTTCCACACTTTTAGACGAGGCCATGGGCCAACTGCTCTGGCGCCAAAATAAAATCGCCGTGACGGCTGAAATAAAAATCGGGTTCAGCCTGCCGGTTCCCATAGGCGAGAAACTTCTCGTAGAAGCGTGGGAAACGGAGAACAGCAGAAGATTATACAAACTTTCCGCCGCAATTACCTTGCTCAACGGGAAGCAGGCTGTTACCGCCGAAGGCAAGTTCCTTCCCGCGAAACTGCAATAATCTGGGTTTTTTAGAAGAGGATTTCCGTATTTAATGTCGAATAAAATATATATCTGTTGTTTAATACAGTTAGTCAAACGAAAAACCGGGGTGCTAATATGCTTCGTTTTTATAACGTTACCAAGACGTATAAGAACAATTCCATAGCCTTAAATAATGTAACCCTCCATATAAAAAAAGGTGAATTTGTTTTTCTCGTCGGCCCGAGCGGAGCAGGTAAAACTACCCTGACCAAACTAATCTTTCGGGAAGATGTACCAACGCGGGGGCAGGTTGTCTTCAACGGTAAAAATGTTGTCCGCATGCGCCCGGGGGAAATCCCCTTCCACCGCAGAAAGATAGGTATGGTTTTTCAGGATTTCCGCCTTCTTCCCCAAAGGACGATTTATGATAATGTTGCCTTTGCATTGCAGGTTACGGGTACTTCGAATCACTGGATAAAGAAACTGGCGCCGGAAGCGTTGAAAGTAGTTGGTTTGGAAGGGAAAGCAAAAATGCGACCCGAACAACTTTCCGGAGGAGAGCAGCAGAGGGTATGCATAGCCCGTGCAATTGTCAATAGCCCCTTGTTATTAATTGCTGATGAGCCCACCGGCAATCTGGATCCCGGTACTTCCCGCGAATTGATGAAGCTGTTTCAGGATATAAACGGCCGCGGAACAACTATAATTATGGCCACACATGCCTGGGATATAGTAGATTCAATGAAAAAAAGAGTGGTTGCCTTGTCCGGCGGCAAAGTGGTGAGGGACGAGGAAAGCGGGGATTATCATGGGGCGTAGCGCCGCCGTTTATTATTTTAGAGAAGCTTTTGATTCTCTTGTCCGCAATAACTGGCTGTCACTTGCCTCGATAGGCGTGGTGACGGTATCCTTGTTTATTCTTGGCTGTTTTCTTTTAGTTGCCATAAATACCAGCGCAATTATAAATACCCTTGAGTCTATGATTGAAATAAATGTCTTCCTGGAAAACAACCTCGAACAGAGTGAAATCAAACATTTAAATGAACAGCTAAAATTTCTGCCGGGAGTTTCTGAAGTAGAGTTTGTTTCCAGGGAAAAGGCTTTGGAAAATATGCTGACCAGTTTAGGCAGCGAAAGAGATATTACTGATAATTTGGATGAAAATCCACTCCCGGACTCATTCAGGGTAAAGATTAAAAATGTCGAATTGGCGCCTCAGATAGCTGCTAACATTTATAAATTCAATGGTGTCAGCAATGTTATCTACGGCCAGAAGATAGTGGAAAGATTACTTGTCGTAACGCACTGGATAAGGACAACGAGCCTGACAAGTATTATAGTTCTTGGGTTGGCGGCTGTATTTCTTATTTCCACAACAATTCGCGTATCAGTTTTTTCCCGCAGAAAAGAGATTGGAATCATGAAATACCTTGGCGCCACCAACTGGTTCATACGTTTCCCCTTTTTGCTGGAAGGCCTGGTTTTAGGGTTTTCCGGCGCCCTGCTGGCCTCAATAATCGTATATTTAGGGTATACAATTATCATTGATAAGATAGCCGTTACAATGCCTTTTCTTCCGGTTGTAGCGCAAATAGACAAGCTGGCGCCTGTTTATTTGGGGTTGTTGGTTTTAGGGCTGCTTATCGGCGCGGCAGGCAGTTCGATCTCAGTGCACAGGTTCTTAAAAGTTTAGCATTATTTATAGGGGAGAGTCTTGAGCCAAATGTTATCCAATAAATTTATTAAAAAGCTGATTTTGATTTTTGTAATGCTTTTTTTTGCATGTTCTTTTGTGAACCATGCGGAGGCAAAAAGCCTTGAAGAAATGCTGAAAGAGACAAGAGACAAGCTTTTTGTCAAAAAGCAGGAGGTAAAGCAGGAAAAGAAAGCAGTCAACAGCTACGTAAACCGTTTATCTTCGATAAACAAGACAGTTAATGATAAAGAAGAACAAATCTCAGATTTAAACACCTCTTTATCTGTTGTCACAACCAAACTGACAAAAGCCGAAAAAGATCTAAAGAAAGCCGAAGAAAGCCTGGTCAGGAGCAAATCCCAGCTAAGCGACAGGCTGTATAATATTTATCTTTTCGGTCGAATCAGCTATCTCGAGGTACTGTTGGACTCGAAAAGTTTTGGGGATTTTATAATCAGATATGAACTGCTGAAAGCAATTGTAGGGCACGACGCAGAAATAGTAAGCAGGGTGCGGGATCAAAAAAAGGAAGTACAAAGCAGGAAGTCGGCTCTGGAGGATACGCGCTTACGGGTAACTGACCTTTTACAGAAACAGGTCACCGCAAAAAATGAGTTAAAGAAAAATCAGCTTGCTCAAAGAAAATTGGTTGCTTCAGCAAAGACGGGATTAAGCCGCCACGAGGATGAAATCGACCGCCTGGAAGCTCAGGAAAGGGAAATAGTTGAAAAGATCGCCCTGCAAAATTCAAACGGAGAGGCAAAGGGCAGCGGAAGTTTTACCTGGCCGGTTCCCGGATATACAAACATTTCTTCGGGTTTCGGCAGCCGTATGCACCCGATTTTACATGTTATGCGTTTTCATGACGGAATAGATATTCCCGCTCCGAAAGGAGTAAAAGTTGTGGCCACCCAGGACGGAACAGTAATCAACGTTGGCTATATGAGCGGGTACGGCAATATTGTCATGCTGGACCACGGCAACGGCGTCGCCTCATTGTACGCGCACTTGTCCTCCCAGCTGGTCTCCACGGGCCAGAATGTAAAAAAAGGACAGGCCATAGCAAAAGTGGGAAGCACAGGAATGTCAACGGGTCCGCATTTGCATTTTACGATTATGGTCAAAGGAAAGCCTGTAAATCCCCGCTCTTATGTATAAGATACGATTATTAAGCACGTAGGCAGTTGCCCTCCCTGAGGATAGTCAATTTTCAGAGCAATTCAAGGCAGGAGAATATCTCCTGCACTTTTATTTTTTTGGTTTTTAAATCCTGTCCACAGGTATATCATAATAACATGTTCTTGAAATTTTTTGCAGGGAGGGTGGTTATGAACCGTTCATTTCAAAATAACGATAATGAAAACTGGTTGACGAGGGGATTGGTTATTTTTTCTTTCTTAATCCTGTTCTTTACAGCCGGCGCTGTTGCGGTTATTGTTACGAATTACAATCATATGGGAAATCTGTTTAAGGTAATTTCTCTTGTCGGATCCCGTTACCTTGAACCTGTGAAAACGACGACTCTCGTTGACGGGGCCATACGCGGTCTTGTTGATTCTTTGGATGATCCCTACTCGGCTTACCTTGAACCGGATGTGCTTTCAAAGATTCTTCAGGAGCAAATAAAAGGGACAATAGAGGGTCTGGGTATCCTGGTCGGCACTAAAGACGGCTATCTGGTGGTTGTTCGCTCCTACACGGGGACGCCGGCCAGAAAAAAAGGCATTATTGAAGGGGATATAATCTTAAAAATTGGCGACCGTGACACAAAGAATATGGATCTGGAGACAGCCGTGGGCTTGATCAAGGGACCGGTTAATACAAAGGTTAAGCTCACAATTAAAAGGGCAGGCGTTTTTGACGAACAATTATTTGAAATAACAAGAGAAAAAATTAATGTGCCTACTGCTGACGGTTACCTGTTGCCTCAAACAAAGATAGGTTATATCTCAATAGAACAGTTTACCGAGGGTACGCCCCAGGAAGTAAAAAATATTCTGGAACTGCTGAAAAAGCAGGATATGAACGGTATAATCCTGGATCTCCGGGATAATCCGGGCGGCGAACTCAGGTCAACAGTAAAGGTGGCGGAATACTTTGTCCCGAAGGGACCGGTTGTTTATATTGACTACCGTTTTGGAAAAGATGAGACCTTTTCTGTGGAAGGCCATAACCTTAAAATGTCTACAGTAGTACTGGTGAATAAGATGAGTGCAAGCGCGGCAGAGATTTTGGCCGGAGCAATAAAAGACAGAAAGGCAGGGCTTCTGGTTGGTGAAAAGACCTTTGGGAAAGGTATCGTTCAGGAAATTTTTACACTTGGCGGCGGCGCTGGTGTAAAGCTGACTACAGCCCGTTACCTGACTCCTGCCAAAAATGATATTAATAAAAAAGGAATCGTTCCCGATGTATATGTTGAACATAGCTCAAAGTATGTTGGAAAAGACACACAGCTTCAAAAAGCAGTCGAGGTTCTGGAAAAGATGACGAAAGAGGCAGCCTGATCTTTTAGAATAGAAAAACTGACGGGGCAGTGACGAGTTGTTTTTAATAAATTATCTATGGCTTATAATTACTTCTTTAGCCGATGTTTTAACTGAGTGGATTTTCTGGCTCGTTGTCGGCCTGGTAGCTTTGCAGTACAGGCACATGGCCTTAGAAAGAGACAGCCTGTTTGGCGTTGTTACGAGAAGGGCCTGGCCGGATTTACTTACTGCAGTTGCATATGGAATCATAGGCGGGCTGGCTGGTACTATGCTGATTATTACGGTTGGTTTAAGCCTTGATGGTTCCAACCTGCTTTACCTGTGGCCGATTGCTGTCCTTTTAATGTTGATCAATCCCCGCTTTTTATGTTTTGCTTATGCAGGTGGAATACTGGCCCTGTCTAACCTTATTTTGGGTTTTCCTTCCCTGAATATAGTCCAGGTTTTAGCCCTTGTCGCTGTTCTGCACATGGTCGAAAGCGTGCTTATCCTGGTAAGCGGACACCTCGGAGCTGTCCCTGCCTACTTCAGGACTCCGGGCGGGCGTGTTGTCGGTGGATTTAATCTTCAAAAATTATGGCCAATTCCTATAGCGGTGTTATCTGTTGCGGGCAATTCGATCAGCTTTGGCAGCATGCCCGGGTGGTGGCCCCTGCTGAGAACCTCCTTTCCGGGAGGACCGGAATATTTTGCTTATGGACTTATTCCTGTGGTAGCCTGCCTGGGTTACGGAGATTTGGCCATCTCTCATAACCCGAACCAGAAAAGCAGATTATCGGCCTTGTACCTGGGAATTTACAGTATTATACTGTTATTTTTGAGTTATCTGTCTCAGGATATGCGGACGGCTGCCTTTATTGCGGCTTTATTTTCTCCGCTGGGGCATGAGCTGGTTATTTTTTTTGGCCGGAGACTTGAGTTGAAGGGTAAGCCTCTTTACGTTCCAACTGAACGCGGTTTGCGTGTTCTGGATGTTCTGGTTGACACGCCTGTTTGGAGAGCGGGTGTCCGTTCCGGGGATGTTATTTTATCGATAAACGGCCGGGAAATTTCCAGCGAAATGCCGCCGGACCAGTTTTTAACGGAAGAACGTTATTGCGAGGTAGAATTTTTGCATGGACAGGATCAGGTATATAAGAGGGGAACGGCTGCTGTCCGGGACGGTCAGGAAGTTTTGAGTTTTATTCCTGTGCCGGACAGCTTCGAAAATAGATACGTGGATTTAGGAGCAAAGAGAACCTTTGGACAGTTTTTAAAAAAACTTGTCCGCCGTTAACTCACACCCTTCGCCGCCCATAAAACGACTTCCGCTATTGCGCCGCCTTGGCTGGAGTTGTAAATTCTGACCTGTCCGTTATGCTCAGTGACGATTTTCTTTACTATTGGAAGACCAAGACCGGAACCCCTGTTTGCGCCGGTATAAAAATATTCAAAAGCATGATTCAGATCTTCCGTATTAAAACCAGCTCCGTCATCATGTACCGTTATTAGTACCTTGTTTTTACTATCAATAGTCTGGGACTTAACTTTGACAAAGCTTTTAGCATGACGAATCCCGTTGGACAAGAGATTGATCAAAAGACTGCACAATTGATCCCAGTCACCGCTGACCCAGGTATCCTTCTGCACCAAAGATACTATTTCTATTTTCTTTTCCATGGCATAACCGCCGACAGTCCTCCTGCACTCTTCTATAATATAGTAAAGATCATGAGGGAGAAAATAATTCTTATGCGGCTGTTCAAGGATGGAAATGTCTATTATGTTTTCTACCAAGTTTCTCATGCGTAAGCTTTCTTTATGAATAATTTCTATAGCATTTTCCATTTCTGGACCGGTAAAGACACCATCACGGATACCTTCCGCATAACCATTTATGCTCATTAGGGGTGTTTTCATCTCATGGGAAGCATTCCGAAAAAAGCGGCGCATCCCCTCATCATGGCTTTTTAGTTGGTCGGCCATCTGGTTAAAAGTAGCGGTTAGCTGGGACAGTTCATTATTTGACTTAGTCTCTAAACGAATATCAAACTGGCGATTGCCCACAGCTATTGCATATTCTTCCAACCTTCTTAGGGGTCTTACAAGATAGCGAATCAAGAAGAATGCTATTATAAGGGCAACTAAAAGGGCGATTAAAAAACAGCCAAAGAACAATAACAGCATTTCCCGGTACAAGGTATGCAAAGTGCTGAAAGCTAAAAATGTTATTACCGTTCCCTCTAACCCGGCAGACGATCTTATAGGCACTTCAGCTGCCAGATAACTTTCACTCTTAAAAATATTTGACTTATTCCTGTCAAATGTTTCCCCTTCACGTAACTTTACCGCCAACTGCGATAATGACAAGCCGGAAGAAAACAGCTCCGGTTTACTGCTGAAACTAATTTTATCCTGGGGATCAAGCCATAAAAAGTCGCTTTCTACCGACCGGCCTAGTAGGATTATGGTTAGGGGAAAATCATATTCTCTATTTGCTGGTAAGCCGGACTGACGGGAAAGAATAGCATGCGCTATTTCCCAGGCCTGCTTTTCTAAACCAATCTCAGCCCGTTTTTCTAAAATTCCTATCAACAACGGATAGAAAACTAAAGCTGTCACCAGTAAGGTTGAAATAACTACAGCAAGATAACTTATAATTATTTTAGTTGAAATACTTTGCAGCTTACCCATCTAATCGGTACCCATAACCCCAAATAGTTTGAATATTGGTTTTTGAACCGCTCTTCCTTAACTTCTTGCGCAGGCGTTTAATCAGGTCATCTACAGCCCGTTCTGATCCCATATAATCATAGCCCCAGATTTTGTCCAGCAACTCTTGGCGGTTGAAAGTACGCTGGGGATGCTGAACCAGCAGCAGAAGAAGGTCAAACTCCCTGGTAGTCAAACAAAGTTCACATTCATTGACCAGACCCAATCTGTCATTAGGACGTAATTTGAGGTTGTTAACCTGAATGTATTGTCCTATGTCAGGAGATTTTTTCGTGCGGCGTAGCACTGAGTGCACTCGTGCTACTAGTTCACGAGGGCTGAAAGGTTTTGACAGATAGTCATCCCCGCCTATTTCAAGCCCCGTAATACGATCTAAAGCTTGTCGGCGCGCCGAAATAAATATTATCGGAACCCAGCTGTGCTCCCGGATTTTCTGGCAAAAAGCCAGTCCGTTCTGTCCGGGCAGCATTATGTCCAGGATGAACATATCCGGATATCCTTCCTCCAAACGGTGGTCTAGTTCCTCAATACTGCCGAAAGCCTCTACCTTAAAACCTTCCTTTTGGAGATACTGGGTAATTAATACCCGTATATTAACTTCATCATCTATAACAAAAACAGTCTGCAAAGTACCCACCTCTTAAGACATATCTGGTGTCTCCTCTTAACTTATTTATAGTATGGTTAAAATTGTGGCAAAAATATATAAAATAGTTAGTCTATAAAATACATTTTTGTGTCTATTATTCCTTAATTCTGCCACAAATACAGTATATCATTAATTTAACCTATTATTGAATTGTTCTTTATGATTATGAAAACAAGTGAATGGAGAATGTCCATGTATTGACTAACTTTAGAATCGATATTGTAATTGAAAAATGCGCTGAATCTCTTATTAAAAAGAGAGCGGGGGAACCGATTTTATTGGGGTGAAACCGATTTTGGTAGGGAATTCCCTTTTCCCGAATCCGTCAGCTAACCTCGTAAGCGCCGAAAGGGAATCCGGGTTTGATATTATATTAACATAACCAGAGGGTTGCCTTTGGTTATTTTTATTTAACTCTCGGTTCTTTTCGATTATTACCATTCCTGTTCATGAACAATTAAAAGGAGTGATAACATGAGAGAAGCAGGGAACACGGATAATCTGTATCAATCTATACTTAGAAGTAAAGAACTTAAAAAGGACACTCTCGCTTTCCTGGAGTATGTAAAATCGTTGCCTGATATAGAAGAACAGGCTGCAGAAAGAAAGCATAGGATATTGGAAGTTCTGGGCGGCACAGAGGAAGACTGGAATAATTGGAAATGGCAGCTTAGGAACCGGGTTAAAGATAGTATAGTTTTAGACAAAATAATCGGTTTAAGTGACCTGGACAGAAAACGCATAGATAAAGTAGGCAAGCTTTTTCGCTGGGCTATTTCTCCTTATTACCTAAGCTTGGTAACTGTAGATTATCAGAACAGTCCCATATATCGTCAGGCTATTCCTGATATTAGAGAATTATCTCCGGGAGGCAGTCTTGATCCGATGAACGAAGCAATTACTTCCCCAGCTCCCTGTGTTACTCGCAGGTATCCGGACCGTATGATTATCAATGTAACCAACCAGTGTGCAATGTACTGCCGTCACTGCCAGAGAAGACGCAATATCGGGGAGATTGATCAACATGCATGCCTGGAAGATATTGGCATAGCGCTTGATTACGTTGCCCAAAATAAAGAAATTCGGGATGTGCTTATTACCGGGGGAGATGCATTGCTGCTAAGCAATCAGACATTAGAATTTATCCTGCACAAGCTACATAAGATTTCTCATGTCGAAATAAAACGTATCGGAACCAGAACCCCGGTAACCATGCCACAGAGAATCACGCCGGAGTTAGTTGAAATTATACGCAAGTATCCGCCAATCTTTATCAATACACAATTTAATCATCCTCTGGAGGTTACACCGGAGGCTAAATCAGCCTGTGATAGTCTTGCCGAAGGCGGGGTTGTACTCGGCAATCAATCGGTTTTGCTGCGAGGGATTAATGATGAGTCTTTTATAATGAGAAAACTATTTCAAGAGTTGTTGAAAATAAGGGCCCGTCCCTACTATATATTTCATGCCAAGAATGTGCAGGGGACATGTCATTTTCAAACAAGTATTGCCCAAGGATTGAATATTATAGAGTCATTACGCGGTCACACCTCTGGGCTGGCAATACCTACGTTTGTCGTTAATGCTCCGGGTGGACTTGGGAAGATACCGATAATGCCCAATTACATCAAAAAGATACAAAAAAATAAAGTTCTCTTGCGCACATGGGAGGGTAAATTGGTACAAATAGAGGATTGTCAATAAATTCAGCAGAGAAAGTAGTTATGAGATTTAAGACACGCAAAGGAGAATGGGATAAAGTGGTGAACTAATCTAACAGGGTTAACATAATTACAATTGGGGGTTAAGAGTTGGAAGAGGAAAGGGATGTTAAAAAAAAAGTTGGTTTCAACCAGTTGCGGGTAATCTTAGCGCTAGTATTTTTATGGGCATGCCTTTTAGTAGGGGGGTTTTGGTATGCCAGACAATACATTGACCAAAAGGTACTGGAAATTCAAGAGACTAATGCATTAAACGTGCAGGATCTAGAGGAAAAAATGCAGTCTTTAAGCGCTGAAATGAAAATTATAAAGGAGTCTCTAACCCAGACGGATAAAACTTTATCCAGCACCGGAACAGCAAGCGAGGAAGTTAAAAAGCATATTGAAGAAATGGACAAACAGTTAAAAGAACTGGAAAAAAGTCTTAATGTTTTGCAGGAATCCGGTAATGAGGATTATTAACATTTTTTTTATCAGCCTGCTGATTCCCTTGACCGGCTTTTTTGGTGGTATTTACTATACCTTACAAGGTTGCGCTAACATGCTGCAAATCCCCCTGAAAGAAATGGTGTCTTCCACAGAACAATTGCAGCATGATATCTTAAATATGGAGCAAGAGACTGGTTTTATAAAACTAAACGCTGTGGAACTGGAGCGTCTGCAACATGAGAATGAGAGTGTGTTAAAAGAACTCACCCAGAAAACATGGTCGCAAAAGAAAATGTCTGATGAAATATATGAAAAGCTCATAATAAACAGGTTGGGGATGCCTATTGGCGAGTACCATTCCGACAGAGTACAGATTGAAGTATTTGAACTTAAGGGTTTGGGTTACCGGGGATATATTGCCAAGCTTAAAATATTTGATCCCACTGTTTTCCAAATAGCTCTAGGCAAGGACACTCTGGGTGAAAGCGAGATTACCAGCGCTGCAGTTAAGCGGACCGGTGCGGTACTGGGAGTAAACGGTGGTGGTTTTTATGATATTATGCAAGATGGTAGACAATACATCCTGCCCATTGGCAATACCGTCATTAACGGCAAGTTAATTGATGGGTTTAAATCCTCGCATGATGACCTGTTTTTTGCCGGAATAGATTCAACAGGGGAACTGTTAGGTGATATTTTTTATGAAAAAAATGAGTTGTTAAAGCTTAAACCGGTAGCCGGGGTTAGTTTTGTTCCTGCCTTAATCAAGAATCGCAAGCCATTACCTATCCCTGTTAAGTGGCAGAATCAGAAACAACCCAGGACTATTATCGGTGAATACGGCAATGACGATTTAATTTTAGCTATTGTTGATGGGCGCCAAGCTGATTGGAGCAGTGGAGTTACTTTAGAAGACCTGCAGATTAAGTTGATTGAATTTGGTGTGATAGAAGCTTATAACCTGGATGGCGGGGGATCAAGTTCATTTGTCTTCAAGGGCAATGTCTTAAACCGTCCTTCAGACGGCAAAGAGCGTCCTGTAGCCACCAACATTGTCATACTACCTTAAAAACCTTTTTTGATTACCTGGAAAAACGTCGTCAAGAAATGGTTGCACATGGAAATTTATTATGATATGATAACAACAAACATACTCATATTTATATATGAGTTGTCAGTATAAATATACTAAGAATATAATATTATTCCTATTCCTGTTTCGCTTAATTCTTATCAAAGAAGCGGGGGAACCAGATTCCGGGGTGAATCGATGATCAGGCAGAATATACAGCTGCCCGATCTCGTAGGGCTACTTTTTAGTCCGAATCCGTCAGCTAACTTCGTAAGCGTAAAAAGGGAGGAAGAAGGCGGTCTATAAACTAGGCGCTTATTTATTCTCTTTTTACCCCTGGACTGTTTGTTCCGGGGTTTTATATTTACATCCATTAGCGGTTCCTGGGTTGTGCCTTGTTGGCAGAATAAAATTCATAGGAGGTCTAAACGTGAGCGTAAAAGTGACTTCTCTTAGCGATAGACAAAATAGAAACTGCCTGGATTGGCTCTGGCAAATGAAGCATAGGATTCAGTCAGTTGAACAACTAGCAGGATATTTCTATTTAACTAAAGAGAAAAAACTGGAAATACAGGAAGCCTGCAATTCCTTTCCCATGGCAATCACTCCTTATTATGCATCTTTAATTAATAAAGAGGATCCTTTTTGCCCTATCCGTTTGCAGTGCATACCCGATTCCCGCGAATTTATCAAGGGCTGCGGTGATATGGACGATCCCTTGCACGAGGATACTGATTCGCCTGTACCGGGGCTGACTCATCGCTATCCGGATCGGGTGTTGCTGCTTGTAACTAACGAGTGCTCCATGTATTGCCGCTTTTGTACCAGGAAACGCAAAGTAGGTGACCAGAATAGATTCATCTCCGATCAGGATATAGATCGCGGCATTAACTATATCACAAATCATCCGGAAATTCGCGATGTCCTGCTTTCGGGGGGAGACCCGTTTATTCTTTCTGACAACCATTTGGAACGAATCATCCATAAGGTTAAAGAAATTCCTCATGTACAGATAATTCGTATCGGAACCCGCACCCCGGTAGTGATGCCGCAACGGATTACTGAAGAACTCGTCAAAATGCTTAAAAAATATCATCCTATTTGGATAAATACTCACTTTAACCACCCGCGCGAATTTACACCGGAATCTACCCGGGCGCTGTCCGTGCTGGCAGATGCCGGTATCCCCTTGGGTAACCAGACTGTATTATTGAGAGGGGTTAACGATTGCCCTACAATAATTAAGAAACTTGTCCATCTCCTGGTAATAAACCGTGTGCGTCCGTATTACCTGTACCAGTGTGATTTATCAAGGGGTATCGAGCATTTTCGCACCCCAGTTGCTAAAGGCATAGAAATAATGGAGGCTCTAATCGGTCACACTTCAGGGTTTTGCGTTCCTCATTATGTAGTAGATGCTCCAGGGGGAGGAGGCAAAATTCCGGTCTTACCTCATTATCAGCTTTCAATAACCAGTACCAAAACCGTACTGCGCAATTATGAAGGGGTCATTTGTGTCTACGAGGAACCAAAAAATTTTGAATCAGTCTGTCCTGCCACCTGTACATTGTGTAAGGAACGTAAGGTTAAGCATGAACCAGTGGGACTGCAAAAGCTATTTGATCCTCTTAATCAGATTGTCAGCCTGGTACCCGAAGGAAACCGGCGCAAAATCCGCAACAGCAAACCTAAAGGAGTAACTAATGTCTTTTGAAATCAGGGACATAGAAAACATTGACCCGGATAGATGTGAAATTGTAACCGGCACTGATTTTAAGTGTAATATTTTAATTTCACCCTATAACCGAAGAATTACAATAAATAACTTCAAACTTCTTCGGGATGAGAATGCTGGGAATATGATCCATGAATTAATAGAAAAAGCTTCTGCAAGCGGCTTGGATAAAATATGGACCAAATCAGACGCCAGATGGAAGCAGGCCTTGTTGAACGCTGGAATGAAGCTGGAAGCTTCTATTCAAGGATATTTTAAAGGTAATAGAACAGCTTTTATCTTTGCTCTGTATCTTAGCCGCCGAAGGCAAGTCCCTTCAAATAACAGGAGCAGGGAACTGGTAGATAAATTGCTTTCCAGTTCTAAGCCCGGCATGGTAAAACGTAAACTGCCTCCCGGGGTATCATTAAAATGGGGACAGGCACAACATTGCCAAGCCCTTGCCAGGTTATATCGCAGGGTTTTTACTACCTATCCTTTTCCTGTATATGATCACTGCTATATAAAGTCCATATTAAATAATGGCAGAGCCTACTATTTAACAGCCTGGTATCAAGAAGAATTGATAGCAGCTTCATCAGCGGAAGTCAATTATATACAAAGAAATGCCGAGATGACAGATTTTGCCACTATGCCTGAGTGGACTGGGCAGGGTCTTGCCGGTATTTTATTGTCACAAATGGAATCAAGGCTAAATAAAGAAGGGTTTAGATGTCTTTACACCATTGCACGCAGCAGTTCAATCGGGATGAATAGTGTTTTCGCCAAAGCTGGATATAGATATGATGGTGTATTAATTAATAATTGCAATATTGGTGAAGATTTCGAAGATATGAATGTGTGGTCAAAAGTAATTTAAATATATTACTAACAACTGCTGGCAAAGTTGTGGCAGTGATAGTCATGTTTGGTGGAATTGCATCATTTGGATATATTGCCGGTTCATTATTGGAAAATATTATAAAAAAGGGGCAAGGAAAATTGACTATAAATTTCGAAATTAACTGCTTTGGCCATCAGACATATGAATCCTTCTTGTAAAATAATTGTTGAATCATTAAATCCGGAAAATATCGATCATTTTCGTCGAGCTGGGGCAGATGAAATAATTTGTATTGGGGACATTTCTTCGAAACTAATATTTCGTTCGAGTATGTACTCAGGAGTGACAAATTTATTTCGGGAACTTTTAACAAATGATTATGGCAATGAAATCTATTCGGATAATGAGCTGGAAAGGAACGGTAATACAGGTAATAATAATAATAAGAAATAATACTATTCCAGTGGCATTTATAGTCTCAGAAGATGACCGTTGACAAGTTATTTTAAAGGGTAATATAATTTCTTAAAACGGCTGCAGCAACGCGGCAGTTTATTATTTTTGGGGGTGGGCGTTTTGTGTGAAGCAAACGCATATCTGCGCGAGGGCGGGATTGAGGAGTTATTTTTTGAATCCGTGGATAAAGTAATTCCCCGGGAAGACGGCCTTATCCTGGAAGATATTTTTGGCCGGCGTAAAATAATTAAAGCAAAGATTGCCGAGCTTGCCCTGGTCGACCATAAAATAATTCTGGAAAAGGAATAAAACCCCTCTTTGTATCAAATTATTTGATTTCTTGATCGTACGCAGGAGGGGGACAGAATTGTTTTTTGATGAGTATAACCTATTATCAAACCCGGCTTGGGATCTTTCCGGATATGATAACCTTGCCGAACTGGAAGAGAAGGTAAAAACCTGCAACAGATGTGATCTGCGAGGCGGATGCCGTGGTGTGGTTTTTGGAGAAGGCAGTTTAAAAGCGAGCCTTGTGCTTTGCGGTGAGGGGCCGGGAGCGGACGAGGATGTGCAGGGCAGGCCGTTTGTTGGCAGGGCAGGGCAATTGTTGGATAAAATCCTGCAGGCCTGCGGGTTCGAGAGATTCAACCACGCATATATCCTTAATGTTGTTAAATGCCGGCCTCCGGGCAACAGAACTCCCAGTACAGAAGAGATTACAGCCTGCAGCCCTAACCTGCAGGCCCAATTACGGATTCTAGAGCCAAAGATTCTTGTATTGCTTGGCGGCGCCGCTCTACAGGCTTTACTGGATCCAAAAGGCAAAATAACACGTGAAAGGGGCAACTGGGTAAAAAAAGGTGAGCTTTACATAATGCCTACATACCATCCGGCGGCCCTCTTGCGCAATCCAAACCTGAAAAAGGATACCTGGGAAGATTTCAAGCAGGTAGTGGCCAAATACCGCGAGCTTGTCGATCCCTGCCATTACTCGTCATATTGTTAATTATCATTTAATCACGGGCAGGTTTGACGCCAGCGGTTTGAGTTCATCTGCCGGCCAGGAGGTTGTCCCGAGGCTTTGTGCCTGCTGCAATAAATAAATATACTTTTTTTGAGAGGCAATTATTTTATAGCTTGAATAATCGATAAAATCTTTTTCTGCAAGAGTAAATTCCTTTAACGCTGCCTGCCAGTATATGCGTGCCTCATCTACAGAATCAAGAATAGAAAATAATTTTTCTGCAGGCCGTTTTTCTGCAAAAAGCCTGTAAAACCGCTGCCAGTAAAGTTTAAGTTTTTCCATCCAATCATCCCTTTCTTTTCCATCCTGAATTAATTTGTATGACTAAAATTTGGAATTAAGTACTCATTTAAACGGATTTCATATTTGCTTCCCGGATTAAGCATAATACTGAATAGGTTTAAGAAGGAGAGATATAAATGCTCGTTGCGTTTAAACGGATATTCCCGTTATTGATGGCGGTATGCCTCATTGCGATAAATGGCTGCAGTCAGCAAGCAGAGAGAAAACCAATTGGAGCAAGCCTTAACATTGCTGTATCCTTCTCTGATCTACGGCTGGACGGAAACAAAGTCATTCAACAGGAAATGATGAAGAGAAGTAAAAAAGAAGATATAAAAATAGAATTTCTGGATGCGAAAAATGACCCCCAGGAACAGATCAAGCAGCTCGATCAGGTTTTACAGAAGGGAACAAAACAGCTGAAGGCTGTAGTTGTTCAACCTGTTGATTCAACGTCGGTTAATCCGGTTATCGAACGCTTCAAAAAGGCAAATATAAAAGTATTAGCCCTGGAAACTTTGCCAAGGAATGTTCCGGTAGACGGCTATATAACTTCAGATCACCTTCTTGCCGGCAGGTTGGCAGCAATTTACCTGCTTAAAGCGCTTAACGGCGGTTACACAAATCAGGTTGTTCCTGGAATTGAAAGGCGCCAATTATTGAATACGATTATTATAAGGGGTGACCAGAAAGATCAAATTTCAAATGAAATAGTTGCCGGAATCCGGGATGAATTAAATAAAGAGCCGCGAGTGAAAATTATCGAAGAAATCGTCTATCTAAGGAATGATCCCGGATTGGGCGTTATGTCGGCAGACCAGGTTTTAAACAAGTATAACTACGACAGGATCGATGCCATATTGGCCACTGACAGCAGACTTGTTATGGAGTATGTAAAAGCGTTGAAGTACCGGGGTTTCAGTCATTATATAATTACAGTCGGAGTGGGGGCGAATGAGGAATCTTCAAGGGCATTAATTGAAGGTGGACATAATGCGGAAATAGATACCATGCCCGAATTAGTGGGACAGTATGCCTATGACGCGGCGGTCAGCCTTTCCCAAACGGGCAGCTGGCAGTACGATAACCGTATTTTAAATGGTGATTACGGTGTTCCAACCAGGGTCGTTCCCGTACAGCTGGTTCAAAAAGACAACTCCTACCTGCTTGAACAGCGTTGGGGCAAGGAGAAAGAGCAGGGAGGCGGGCAGGAAAGCATGGAACAAGGAAGTGAAAGCCAGGACAGCAGCGAGGACAGTGAGGGCAGCGGGAGCGGCGGAAGCAGCCAGAGACAGGGGCAAGGAGGCTCAACAGGCGAACAGAAAAATGCCAGGACCAAGTTAAGGATTACAACCCAGGAAGGAAAGAAAGTAGAGGTCGAGATTCCGGGTGAGATAAAAAATATCGAATCGGTTCAGGAAGGGCAGGCCGGCAAGGAGAACGAGGCAGGAAGTGAAAGCGCAGACGGCGAATAACATTAAAAAACTGATCAGTGAAGTGGGATACATTGAATTTTGAATTAAAATCTGATTTCGAGCCCCGCGGTGACCAGCAAAAAGCTATTTTTGAGCTTATCGAAGGCATAAATATGGGTTTTTCCAGGCAGACTTTGCTAGGGGTTACAGGAAGCGGAAAAACATATACGATGGCCCAGGTAATTCAGGCTGTTCAACGCCCCACGCTTATTCTGGCCCCCAATAAAACACTCGCCGCACAACTTTGCGGCGAGTTTAAAGAATTCTTTCCTCTAAATGCTGTTGAGTATTTTATCAGTTACTATGACTACTATCAGCCGGAAGCTTATATCCCCCAGACAGATACATACATCGAAAAGGACTCCTCGGTAAACGAGGAAATCGATAAGCTGCGCCATTCCGCAACCTGCTCTCTCTTTGAACGGCAGGATGTGATTATTGTGGCCAGCGTTTCCTGTATTTACGGCCTTGGTGATCCGGGGGAGTACGGGGATCTGGTAATTTCTCTTCGCAAAGGGGCTGTCTTCGAACGCGGCGCGTTGTTGCGGAAACTGGTGGATATACAGTATCAACGCAATGATATAAGTTTCACCCGCGGGACTTTTCGTGTCCTGGGAGATATAGTGGAAATATACCCGGCCTCTTATACAGAAAGAGCCGTGCGGGTGGATTTACAGGGTGATCAGATTGAGCGCCTGGTTGAATTTGATGTCGTCAGCGGTGAGGTTCTGGGCGCCCGGCAGCATGTTTCAGTTTTTCCGGCCAGTCATTATACAGTCTCGCGATCCCGGCTGGAAAGAGCAATCTCAAATATCGAAATTGAATTAAAAGACCGCCTTGCAGAATTGAATTCCAGGGGTAGAATCCTTGAATTTCAGCGTTTGGAACAGCGTGTAAATTATGAAATAGAAATGATGCGCGAAATGGGATACTGCAAGGGCATTGAAAATTATTCGCGCCACCTGACCGGAAGGCTGCCAGGAGAGCCTCCTTATACGCTGATTGATTATTTCCCTGACGACTTTCTTATGTTCATTGATGAGTCCCATGTTTCAATACCTCAGGTGAGAGGGATGTATGAAGGGGATCGATCACGCAAAGAAACATTGGTGGAGCATGGTTTTCGTTTGCCTTCCGCTTTTGACAACAGGCCTTTAAAATTTGACGAATTTGAAAAAAGGATTAACCGGGTGATCTTTTCATCAGCGACTCCCGGCCCATACGAACTTGAGCATAGCAGACGGATTGTCGAACAAATCATCAGGCCTACAGGCCTGGTGGATCCCGAACTTTCCGTTCGCCCGATACGCGGCCAGATAGATAATCTGCTTGGGGAAGTACGCAGCCGTGTAACCAAAAAGCAGCGTGTTCTTGTAACCACCCTGACCAAGAAAATGGCGGAAGATTTAACCGATTACCTTGGAAGTTTTAATATACAGGCGCGCTACATGCATTCAGACATCAATGCCCTGGAACGTATGGAAATAATCAGGGATCTTCGTCTGGGAGTATTTGATGTTCTGGTAGGGATCAATTTGTTAAGGGAAGGACTGGATCTGCCAGAAGTGAGTCTTGTAGTTATCCTTGATGCGGACAAAGAGGGTTTTCTCCGTTCCGAGCGTTCTCTTATCCAGACAATCGGCAGGGCTGCCCGGAATGTTGAAGGAAAGGTTATCATGTATGCTGATCAGGTAACTGATTCAATGAAAAGGGCTATCGGGGAAACTGAACGGCGGCGAAGGCTTCAGGTGGAATACAACCGGAAATACAATATTACCCCCCGGACGGTAGAGAAGGCTGTCCGGGACTTGATTGAGGCTACCCGCCCTGTTGCCAAGGGAAAAAAACAATCTGACGGCGGCTACGTTAAAAAAAGCGCCAACAAAAAGGAGCTCAAGCAAATTATAATCAAGCTGGAAAAAGAAATGCGCGAATCTGCGCGAAAACTCGAATTTGAACGGGCTGCCGAGCTAAGGGATTTGATTATTGAACTGCGGTTGGAGCTTCACGGCAGGAATAAGGAATTGACTTCCCGCCAGGATATTCTTTAAAATTAAAACTTGATCAATTGACCCGCAATCAGTCCTATAGCTGCGGACACAACAATACATACTCCCACCCAGAGCATATCCTTTTTTACCCGCTGAACGATTTGAACTACCGTTTCGACCTGAGTGTTTTCCTGCGCATTTTTATCTGTCTTTTCTTTAGCCGTTTTTACCCGCTGAACGGCTTGATCTTTAGTTTCAAACTGATCTGTTTCCTGCGTTTTAATAACTGCTTTTTCTTTTGCCATTTCAACCTTAGCGGTTACCCGCTTTTTCTTACCTGCTTTTTCTTTGGCCATTTAATTGCCTCCAGATAATATCAGACACTTTTAGAAAACCGGCTTTATAAAAAAAGAACATCTTATACTTTTATAAGCTTTTAGAAAGCGCCTACCGGACCAGAACCCGTATTAATTTATAAACAGTATAGCATATATTATTTTTTTTGCCATGGAGATTTTTAAGGTTTAGATTTGCTTGAATGATTGCTGGAACTGTTCCAGGGTCATTAAGATTGACCGCGGTTTACTTCCTTCGAAACTGCCTACTATTCCGCGCTGCTCCATTATGTCAACCAGCCTGGCTGCCCGGGCGTATCCGATATGAAATCTTCTCTGAAGCATTGAAACCGAAGCGTTTCCCTGTTCGATAAATAACTGTACAGCCTGTGGAAGGAGGCTGTCATCCTGTTCAGAAAAGGAGACGTTTTCTTCATCGGGAACATTGGCCATGTCTGGATTGTAATTTGGCTGGGCCTGTTCTTTGAGGAAGCTGACCAAGTTTTCAGTGTCTTTGTCGGCCAAAAATGCTCCCTGGATTCTTGCCGGTTTGGAAGAACCAACGGGAAAGAACAACATATCTCCCCTCCCGAGCAATTTTTCCGCGCCGCCCGTATCAAGAATAGTTCTTGAATCCATCTGGGAAGATACCGCAAAAGAGGCGCGGGAGGGTATGTTTGCCTTAATCAGTCCCGTGATGACATCTACTGAAGGCCGTTGGGTGGCCAGCACGAGGTGTATTCCCGCTGCCCTGGCCATCTGAGCGAGCCGGCAAATAGAATCCTCTACTTCTGCAGGCGCAATCATCATCAGGTCTGAAAGCTCGTCAATGATGATCAGAATTAAGGGCAGCGTGCCATTGCTGTTCAAAGTCTGGGTTGCATCCACGGACCCGGCCGGAAATCTGTCTTCGCCGAATTCTTTCTGGAGTTCCGCCTGCATTTTGTTGTACCGGATTATGTCCCGTGCTCCCACTGCGGCAAATAAATCATATCTTTGTTCCATTTCTTTAACCGCCCAGTGCAGGATTCCGGATGCTTTTTTAGGGTTTGTAACCACGGGGGTAATCAGGTGGGGAATACCATTATAGTTGGTAAGTTCAACCATCTTGGGATCGATTAAGATTATTTTTACTTCCTCAGGTGTGGCCTTGAACAGGATACTAGCCACTATTGTGTTGATACAGACGCTCTTCCCGGATCCGGTTGCCCCTGCTATAAGGAGATGAGGCATTTGGGAAAGATCCGTAACAACTGGCGCGCCCGATATGTCCTTGCCCAAAGCAACCGTGATTTTTGAGGAGGCTGCGCCGAATTCTTTGCTTTCAACCAGTTCTTTCATGTGGACGGTGGAAATTTCTTTGTTAGGGACCTCGATGCCTATAGCTGCCTTGCCGGGAATTGGAGCTTCGATGCGTACATGCGAAGCGGCCAGCGCAAGTGATAAGTCGTCGGAAAGACCGACAATCCTGCTTACTTTTATGCCTGCAGGAGGCTGTATTTCGTAACGTGTGATAGCAGGGCCTACTGTTACCTGGGTCACACGGACATTAATTCCGAAGCTGGCCAGCGTCTCTTCAAGGGTGCGTTTTTTTTCGTTGATTTCCTTATCCGTTACAGTATGATCCCTGGTTTTTTTCCAGTTTAACAAGGATGTCGGCGGAAGGCAAAATGTTATACCGTCGGAGGCCGCTGAAAGCTTGAAAGGCTGCTGTTTTGCTTTCGTTCTTCCTGTTTTTTCGGAAACTGTATGAATTTGAGCCTCATCATTAATTTCCTGTGCTTCTCCGTCAGATTTTTTGTCCTGGATTAAGGCTGACGGGAGAAAAACCGGGGTGTCTTCATCGTTGTTGACAATTAAGGTATTTGCCTGTGTATTATTTATCTCAGCAGTGTTTTCTCCGTCCTCTTCAGCTTCAATGAAAATAAAGTCAGTAATTTTATCATACGCCTTTTTAATTGCCGTACTGGAATAATTGACCAGAATGCCGCATAAACGGGAGACGGGCAGTTGCGTTAAAAGAACAATTGAAATGATCATCAAGGAGGACAGGATAATATAGCTGCCTGTTTGATCGAAGTATTTTAGAAGCAGATAACTTCCGGCGGCTCCTAAAATACCCCCTCCGGCGCCTTTTTGTCCGGCTTTGAAGGAAGACTCGACAGGTATGGAAAGATGGATAAGACTCAGGATTAAAAACAACAGCAGCAATATCCCGATTATCTGTGTGTCCAGTTTAATTTTATTACGCTCCCGGATAATCTTTATTCCCAGGAGTAAAAAAAGGGCCGGAATAAGTATACGTCCTTGCCCGGCTGCAGCAGAAAGGCACTGATTTAAGAATTGTCCAACCGCGCCGACAGCATGTGTAAATAAACTTACCAGGCCTAAAAGAGCGAACGTAATTGCGGCAATTCCATAAAGCTCGGATTTTAATTCATTCTCGAGCATCTTGGACACCTAATTTCCCTCCGTTGCTTTTTTACATGATAAGTTCCGACAAGATTCCCCTTATCTCACCATATTTTTGAGCTTACCATATAATGGTCAAATAGGCAAGTCCAGCTATGAAAAGAAAATATTTATTTTTTTAAGAGGCGATTATTAAGCACGCAGGCAGTTGACCTTCCTAATGCAAATGAAATTATATTAATATCTGGTTCTTATGTCAGTACCTAGTGGGAGATGATTTAGATATTAAACTGTTTACGGAGTTAACATTTAGTAATATAATGGTTAAAAAACCGGAATATTTCACTTGAAATGTGGAACTTTTAACTCATATATAGTGTCTAATAAGGTAAAGTGAAGTTTCCGGCTCCGGCAGGAGTGTTATCCTTTGGAAGCCGTTAAACAGCTTGTTGAAAAATCCTTAGAAAATGACCTGTCTGCTTTTGAGCAGTTAATCAACATATATCAGGGCAGGGTTTATACCCTGAGTTACCAGTTGACAAACAGTTATGCGGATGCCCAGGATCTTACCCAGGAGGTTTTCATAAAAGCTTATTATTCTTTAAAGGGTTTCCGGAACGAAGCTGATTTCGGTACCTGGTTGCACAAGATAACCGTAAATATGTGGTTAAATACGAAACGTAAGAGGAGTATACAAAACGCAGTATCCTTAAACGAGCCAATTTCAGACGGAGAAAATGAGGTTTACCGTGATTTGGCTGCTACAGACGGTGATCCTGAGCAAAGTCTTGAAAGCAAAGAATTTAACGGCCTTGTAAGAAGAGCGCTGGGTGAGCTTTCCCGGGAATACCAGGCAGTGGTAATTCTTCGGGAAATAGAAGGTTATTCATATGAAGAAATGTCACTGATTATGAACTGTTCTCTTGGCACCGTTAAATCCCGTTTAAACAGGGCCAGGCAGGTTTTAAAACAGCAGGTAATCAAGTTGGCCAAGGAATCGGGTTATGTTATTCCTGGAACCCGTAAAAACCGGGTTACAGAAGAGGTGTAGTAAATGAACTGCCGAAAAGCAAAAAGCATTTTAGTGTCAGATGAGCCGTTGTTTAATGAGCATCGCGCCTTGTCCGATCATTTGGCAGTTTGCAGCGGATGTGCTATGGAAGCCGAGCATTTCAATGCAATCAGCAAAGCGTTGCGTGAAATGAACAGTCCTGTAAAAGCGCCTGACGGACTTGCCGCACAGGTAATAAACAGACTGCGTTCGGAAAGCGCCAACCAGGGAGAAGTATATTCTCCCGCGTTTAACCTCCGCTTCCGGTGGTCTCAGGCATGGAAAAGAAGCCTTGCCGCGGCCGCCGCCGCTGTTTTGCTGATTGGCGGTTCGATGGGAGTAGCAGCCAGATTAGGGGTGCTGAATATTTCCGGAAATCCAGCTTTCATTGTTAAACATACACCTCCTTTAAATCAACCCGCTGTCGAAGTTCCTGTACAAGTTCCAGAAACACAAATAGCATCACCGACTGGAAACGAATCTAATCAACCTCAACAAAATAATCTTCCGGAATCTGGACAAACCACGGATCCGGAATCTGGACAAACCACGGATAATGTATCCGCAAAACAAGCGACGGCAGAACAAAAAACGCCACATCAGGCAGCGGTCCAACAAACAACAACTGAGCCAAGGGTATTTTTGAATGTTCCCCGTTCAATAGAATGTATTCTCTGGAAGATTAAAGTTACCGATATCAATAGCGCTACTGACAGGGTGCTTGCCTGGGCAAAGACAGGCGGCATTTCTTATTCGGTAGAAAATGAGATTCCGTTGGATGATGGCCGGACTATAGACATATTCCGTTTTGGAGCGCCAAAAGCAAGCGCTGATGAATTCAGCGATTTTATTTCCGGACTTGGCGATACTCTTGAAAAGGACAGAAATATACGGGATGTAACAGGTGAGTTCTCGGGCAAATTGGAAAGATATCACAGCCTGCTTGCCCAGAAAGATAATTCTAATGGCCAGCAAACAAAGCAACTGGACGCAGAAATAAAAGCGGTAGAATCCGAACTGACCCTAATGGATAAGGAAACCCAGGAACAGGTAGTATTTATCGTCTGGCTCCAAAATTAATTTTTTAATAGCTTAGCCGTCTGCCAGATAAGGTAAGCGGCTTCACACCTTGTAATATAATTCTGCGGCGCATTCTTTTCTAACAGCGACTCGCTAAAGCCGGCTACGAGGGAATCTATCCCTTGTGCATCAAGGTTAAAGCGGTCTTTATTTTTTTTCAGAGCTGTCGTCAGAAGTGATTCTGCTTCTTTCAAAGAGAGCGGCTGGCTGATGTAGAGATCCAGGTCGGGTAATCCGCCGCTGATCAGTTTGTACTGCAGTGCAATGTTTAACGTCTGTTTTGCCCAGGAAGAAGCCCGGGTGTCAGGTGTCTGTTCTGTTTCTGTTAGCCCAATCAGTCTGATTAACATGGCGATATATTCGCCTCTGGTAACATTTTTACCGGGCTTATAGCTTTTATCCGGATATCCGGTCAGCAGCCCTTTTGAAGCAAGAGAAGTTATTTCTTTTTCAAAAGTATTGCCGCTGATATCATTGAAAAATTCCGGAACATTGATATACATTCCGGCTACTCCCCCCGACAGGCGATCTACTGCCACTGCCTGAACAGATTTAACATCCGGTTGACTTAAGGAAATACTAAAACGGCCGTCAGATTCCGGCAGTATTTCTATCGATTTTTCAAGGCCCAGATAGAAATAAACGCAATCTCCGTTTGTAGAACCACTCAGGTTTATATTCTTCCCTTCCCGTTGACAGGAAATCTGCAGTCGGGGTGGTTTATTTTCGGTAGTTGCTTTGAGACAGGAGATAATGCTGTCATCACTTTTGGGTACCTTTAGAAGAGTATAGGTAACCTGTTCACCGGGTAAGACGTCATTCATCATAACCGGATATCCGTTTTTAATTACCATAGTGCGTGATGAAATAAACGCCTGGTCGCCGGGCGAAAATTCGGTCAGTCCGGTGTCCCTGTTAAATGAAGAAAGGGTTCCCTTTTCCTCTTTCAATGTATCAGCTGCATCCAGGCGATAAACTGACTGCCCAGTAGAGTCAAGGGCAAGGCGGACATATTCTCCCGGAAGCAGTGAGTTCAGGCTGCTTGCTTGCTGCCAACGGAATACCTGTATCTGTTCTGAATGATTAAAGGTACGCAGGTGGTTCTGGTAATCGAGAATATAAAGTCTATTTTCCAGATCGCTGTAGAAAACTATCTTACCATAACAAACCAGTGAATTAGCTATTACCGAAATTACTGTCTGATCAGCCATAACAAGTGTAAGGTGGTAACCAGGCTTTAGCTCGCTAAAGTTGGAAGGTTTGTTATCAATGGTGACCGGCGCGTTATCAATCACCTGGTATTTTTTACCTCCCAGGAGAATCAGTTCGTCATTGACAGGATCAATATATTGACACTGCCCAGTGACCAGAGAACGGTTGGCGGCTATATAGCCCACTTTGCCATCCGACGGCGCGCCGATTAACCGGACTGACATACCCGGCGCCAGTTGTTCAAGATTTCGAAGAGCCGGGGCGCCAAAAGGAAGATCCTCGCGGCTGCCCTTAACCATTGAATCGGTAAAGGAAAAAAATACATCATCGGCCAGTAAATAGGGCTGCTGCTGTTTAAAAATGTAAACCTGTTTTTTATCTGTATCTATTTCGTTCAGGATTCCTTCTTTTGTAAAATAATCGGTCTTTATCCACCAGATTGTTTGAGAGGTAGGATTGACCGAGGCAAAAACTTCAACACCACCAGGAATTGAGTTAAGATTAGTTGTTTTCTGCCCGTTAACTGAAATAATTGAGCCAGGGTGAAGGTAATATCCTCCTTCTTGTTTTGAGGCGTTCATTTCAAGCCAAAGAGTCCCGCTTGATAACGTTAAAGGTTCTGTTGATTTGTTCCTCCAGATTATACCGCTTAAATACAGGTGATTTTCCTGAAGGCCAAGATAGGCATTTTCACCGGGATAAATATTTTGTGGACTCCATTGTGTTAAATCCGGTCCGCCCAGTGAAATTTTTCCCGCTGCAGGAATAGGTATCTTCTCCCCGCTGACAAGTGTTATTGTATTTGATTTTTGATTAATCTGATCAACTATGTCCGTTTTCAGAGGCTGGCCGTAAACTATGGAAAAATCTTGCGCAGGCGCTTTCCGGGCTTTTATCTCCCGGGTAAGCTTGCTGGCTTTTACTTCAATTTTATAAATACCCGGTTTTGGCGCTGAAACAAACACCTGCTCAATATTATTCTTGTTATCTTTAAGACCTTTATAACCTTTATTAAAGCTGTCGTTTCCGAAACAAACCTCACCGTCAGGCCCGGTTACTGTAAGATCTAAATCATTTACAAGAGCGGCAGCGGCGCCTGGAACAGCTTCCGGATCCGTCCAGGCAAGGGTTGCCACAAATGGTTCGCCTTCATCAGTAACAGTGTAGTCATAAGTTCTGACTTGACCCTGTCGGAGGGGATTTTGTTCATCATCGAAAAGAAAAGATTTTTCTTTTAGAGCCAGAACAGTATTGCAGATATCCAGCTTTCCGAAGCCTGCTCCGGTATTGTCCGGTAATGGCTGCGCTCCGTTGACCAGCGCCGCTTTCATTAACGCAGCGGATGGATAACGAAGATTGAACTCTTTCAGGAAAAATTCACGCAGTAAAGCCGCCGCTCCCCCTGCTACAGCGGCTGCCATACTTGTTCCTTGCATCTTTGTATAAGCCGTGTTTGTGATAAAGTTGCTTTTTATAAGAGGCGCCGCAGCAGAAATGATCCCCGAGCCCGGGGCGACCAGATCTGGTTTTAAGCGTCCGTCGGAAGTTGGACCGCGGCTTGAAAAACTGGCTAACTGAGTTGCGTTATCCTCGCCTGGCCCAAATGCTGGTCTTGCTCCTTCACTTGCTCCTATGACCAGGGAATTCTTACTGTTTGCCTGTTGTGTGAGAGTTCCGCTGTTTGGTCCGTCGTTGCCGGCGCCGAAAATAACCAGAAAATCAGGATGTTTTCGGATATATGCGTCTATCTGAGAAGCGCTGTACAAATAGGCATTGTTTTTTCCACCCCATCCGTTGATATGGATCCTTGCCGACGCGTCATAGGCAGGCTGAAAAAGTCTATCGATGTTCAGCGGTGGGGAAGCTTCTCCCTCAGAATTTAGAATGCATTGAAAATAAATACTTGCTTCCGGCGCTATGCCCCTGTATTTTCCATTAGAAGCGGCGCCGGTTCCGGCTGCAGTAGATGCCATATGTGTACCATGACCGTTTGGGTCGTCAGTTTCTTTCCTGTCAGTATAAGATTTGAGCATGACTACTTTGGGATACTGCCCGGTCTGGCTTTTCAGATCCGGATGAGGATTGTTCATCTGGCCATTACCCAGGCCGCTGTCGGCAAGGGCAATGATCTGTCCTTTCCCGGTAAGCCCCTCCGGGCAGACAAAGTCACGCGTTGCCAGTGGTTCTGCGCCAATAATTGCCGCCGAGCGGTCATTCAGAAAGGAAATCCCAGATTGGACCGGGGCTGTTTTACAAATTTCACTCAGGTGAAGCAGGGGATTAAGGCAAACAGACACAGCGCAGATTAATAAGCTTAATGGAAGCGTTGAAAAGAAAAAAGAACGTATTTTTTTTTGAATTAACGGAAACAAGTTCATTTTTTTACCTGCCGTACCATGATAGACTTTAAAGAAATTCGACAACAAAGTTTTTATTCCTCCTTGGAGTCGTACCAGTTATTGACTTGTTTAGGATAATGCAGGCAAGAAGCTGTTAGAAAAAGTAAATAATGCATTTTTCGAGTATTTTTCAAATAAAACGTTAATTGCATGGTGGATATAAATCTGTTATAATAGAGATATTCTGAATAGAGATATTCTGTTTGAAAAAGTTGATAAATTGGTGAATTTGGCATTTCAAAATCCAAAACTTCTTCGTTATAGAGACCAATTTGGCGTTAATCAAGGGATTGACGATTGAAATATCTCCACTATGTAATTAGTGTTTTTTTCAAATAAAGTGAAAGGAAATGTCCTTATCTGCATTGAATTAATCTAATGAAGTAATCTATTATCTAATGAAGTAATCTATTGAGGTGATAAAAATAGCGCGACGGTCATGGCGGCTATGATCCCGAGAACAATAAACATCCAAATAGGAAAGAGTGATAACACGTGAAATAGCGAATAAGGGCGAATAACAGCGAATAATTAAGCAGGCTTGTCCCTTGGCTTTTTTTCAGCAGTATTATTGCATACAAGGTCAATTCCTTGTGTTTGTTGAAAGATTAGTCAAATGGTAGAATAGATAGGATATTTTTACTTTTGATTTTTGGAGATAAAAGTGGAAAAACTGTTAGCTCCTATTTTAGCGTTTTTTATTGCATTATTGATTACTCCTGCAGTAAGGAAGTTGGCTTTTGCTTGGGGAGCGGTTGATCTGCCCAATCCACGCAAGGTTCACCAGCACGTAATGCCCCGCCTGGGCGGACTGGCAATTTACGTGGCTTTTGTAATTCCGTTGCTTCTGACAATGCCTGTCGGTCCTGTCTTCGGCCTGGTTACAGGGGTTTCTTTGATTGTATTAATCGGGGTGATAGACGATATTAAGGGACTTTCTCCGTGGGTAAAGCTCGGAGGACAGATTTTAGCAGCTTATTCACTTATTTTATTTAATATCCAGATAGGTTTTGTGACTAATCCTTTTAACGGACATAGTATCGTACTTGGTTGGTGGGGAATCCCCATTACAATATTCTGGGTGGTAGCGGTAACTAACGCTATTAACCTGATCGACGGTTTGGACGGTTTGGCTGGAGGGGTTTCCTGCATTGCGGCGCTTACTATAGCAGCGGTGGGATGGACACAGTGGAAGTTTTTTGGCGTCGCCGGTCAGCAGGAAATTATTATGCTCGCTATTATTTTAGCAGCGGCGATTGTTGGTTTTCTGCGGCATAATATATACCCGGCAAGCATCTTTCTCGGAGATACCGGATCTATGCTCCTCGGTTTTACTCTTTCCGCAGTTTCAGTTTTAGGTTTAACAAAAAGCGCTACGGCTGTGTCAGTTTTTATTCCTCTTGTGATTCTTGGCATTCCGCTGTTTGATGTCCTGCTGGCCGTTTTCCGGCGTTACCATCTTCGCAAACCAATTTTTCAGGCAGACAGGGAGCATATTCACCATAAGTTGATGAGTTTAGGTTTTAATCATCGTCAGACAGTAGCGGTTATTTACGGAATAAGCTTCTTATTGGGAGTAAGCGCCGTAGTATTAAATATGGTTACATCAGATCAGGCAATGGTTCTTCTGGTTATTCTAGCTGGTCTGGTTATAATTCTTTCCGGTAAAATTGGCCTGTTCAGCGTCTCCAAAAGGACAAGCCGAACCGCTTCACGAAGTTCCTCCCAGCATCTTTAGAGTATAAGAGGTGTAGATATTGCGCGTTACCAAGGCTGTTATTCCGGCTGCCGGTTTGGGAGTCCGTTTTTTACCCGCTACTAAAGCGCAGCCAAAAGAGATGCTGCCCGTAGTGGATAAACCGGTTATCCAGTACATAGTGGAAGAAGCGGTCGAATCAGGCATTGAAAACATTCTTATTGTTACCGGCCAGGGGAAGAAGTCTATTGAGGATCATTTCGATAAATCGCAGTTACTTGAGGAACACCTACAGGAAAAAGGGAAAGTTGCTCTTTTAAACCTGGTCAGGGAGATCAGTGAGATCGCCGACCTGCATTATGTCCGCCAAAAGGAACCGCGCGGACTTGGACACGCTATTTATTGCGCACGCAGGTTTGTTGGAGACGAGCCTTTTGCAGTCCTTTTGGGAGACGATCTGGTCAGAAGTGAAAAACCGTGTTTGAAGCAGTTGCTTGAACTTTATGACGAAGTCCAAAGCACCGTTCTTGCGGTTAAGGAAGTGCCCGCGGCGGAGGTAAACAAATACGGAATCCTGGATGCTGATTTTTTGCGTGAAGGTGTTTACTATATCCGCGATTTGGTAGAAAAGCCTCCTGTTGATCAAGCTCCCTCCAGGTTGGCTATTATGGGCCGTTATGTAATTAGCCCTTCTATTTTTCCCATACTTGAAAATACACCCCCGGGTCAGGGCGGGGAAATTCAGCTTACTGACGCTTTAAAGGTTTTGTCTAAAGAAGAGCCTCTATATGGAATCAACTTCGAGGGACGCCGTTATGACGTTGGCGACAAACTTGGCTACCTAATGGCAACGGTAGAATTCGCCCTGGATTATCCTGAACTGGGCAAGGATTTTGAGTCGTATCTGAAACAGCTTGTAAGTACTCTGGGTTGATTTGCTGAAGATAAGCGATCAACATTAGCTTCTTTTGATTCAGTTGTAAAAGCAGTCTCCCTTTCTTTAACAATGTTTAAAAATCCTCCCTTCCATTTCATTTACAACGTATAATTCAATTATCTGCTGTTAAACTAAGATCATTATATCCGCAGGGGTGGTGGATTATGAATCCTTTTTTGGATATTTTGGTCAGGGGCATGGGCGCGTTCATTACCGTGATTATTATTTCCCGCGCGATAGGAAATTCTCAAGTGGGGCAGTTAACCATCAGTGACTTTGTAAATGCTATCTTAATCGGTTCGATTGCCGCAAACATGGTTACGAGCCTTAATGAAAGCGGGTGGCCGCTTTTTTTTGGGCTTGTCTTAATCGGCCTTTTTACACTTGGCGCCGAAACCCTTGCTTTAAAATATCGGCCGGCGAGAAAAATTATTGAGGGAGAACCTGTTGTACTGGTTCACAATGGTAAAATACTTGAGGATAATATGAAGAAGCTAATTTACCACGTTGATGATTTAATGATGCAGTTAAGGGATAAAAATGTTTTTAATATAGCTGATGTTGAATTTGCCATTTCTGAGCCTAACGGAAAGCTGAGTGTGCTTCTTAAAAGCCAGAAACGTCCTGTTACACCTCACGACCTGCAGCTTTCCACAACTTATGAAGGAGTGCCTTCCGAAATGATCTCGGACGGGATAGTTATCATGCAGAATTTAAAGCAAAACAATCTTACCGAGGAATGGTTGTACAAAGAACTTGAAAAACAGGGTATCAAGTCTGTCAAGGAAGTATTTTATGCCAGCCTTGATGCAAAGGGCCAGCTGTATATCGACAAGAAACAGGATGACCTGGGAAATGTTACTGATATAACCGATAAACTTCCGGGTGAGATGCCCCAATAACAAGGTGTGATTTTTCCCGTTGATGTTATCACCTTTTCTGCCTGTTCGCATATGATAGGGGCACAGGAGGTGAAAAACATTGTTTAAGGTGTCGGATTTGAACAAGCGTGATATAGTGAATGTTGTTGACGGTTCGAAACTGGGGCCGGTGAAAGATATTCATATAGATGTTGAGAAAGGGACGATTGAAGCAATAATCCTGCAGGGCTCGCGCCGTTTCTGGCTTTTTTCGAGCAGAAAAGATTTTATTGTTCCCTGGGGAGCAGTAAAGAAACTCGGCAAGGACGCTGTTTTAATTGAGATGCACGATTGGACGGTATGACTGTGCGGCATACAATCCCGGCGCTTCGAAAAGCGCCGTTTTATTCTACTTTAGTGAGTTCTCCT